>NZ_JBFSUX010000070.1:0-24959 GCF_041467595.1 Vibrio sp. 10N.247.311.13
CACAACGGTATGCTAAGAACAAAAATGCCGTTCACTCTTAAGTGAACGGCATTACTCATTGAGCGGCATTTTTATTATCGATTAAAGCGAGATTTACTGCCTAACTAAAAGCTTAACGCCAAAAACTAAAAACTAGCCTCGACCACCTTTAATCGCTTTAATGATTTCAGTGGTAGAGCAACCATCTTCAAAGTTAAGTACTTTCACTTCACCACCAGCAGCAATCACTTCCGCACCACCAGCAATCTCTTCAGGCTTGTAATCACCACCTTTCACAAGAATGCTTGGCAATACCTCAGAGATTAAACGTTGAGGGGTATCTTCAGAGAATGGCACAACCCAATCAACTGCACCTAAGCCAGCCAATACCGCCATACGACGATCAGTTGGGTTCACAGGGCGACCAGGGCCTTTCAAGCGTTTCACTGATTCATCGGTATTTACCGCAACGATCAAACGATCGCCCAGCTCAGCCGCGTGATTCATGTAAGAAACATGACCAGCATGTAGAATATCAAAGCAGCCATTGGTCATAACTACCTTCTCGCCTTTCGCACGAGCACGCTTCACCGCTTCAACCAGTGCCGCTTCTGAGATCACACCGTAGTCTGTGTCTTGACTGCCGTGAATCGCTTCAGCTAGCTCTATCGTGGATAACGTTGACGTACCTAGCTTACCAACAACGACACCAGCTGCAGCGTTCGCTAATGCACACGCCTCATCCAATGGCTTACCAGCTGCAACAGACGCAGCCAGTACTGAGATAACCGTATCACCAGCACCAGTTACGTCGTACACTTCTTTCGCTTGGGTTGGCAAGTGGAATGGTGCCTGACCTTTACGTAATAAAGTCATACCATTTTCACTGCGAGTCACCAATAGAGCTTCAAAGTCATACTTCTCGATCAAGGCAATACCCTTCTCGATAAGATCTTCTTCTGATTTCACTTTACCTGCAACCAGCTCAAACTCTGCCATGTTTGGTGTAAGTAATGTCGCACCACGGTAGCGCTCTAAATCCGCGCCTTTGGGATCGATGAATACAGGAACATTGGCTGCGCGTGCTTTTTGAATGAAGCTCTGTACATGCTCTAATGCACCTTTCGCATAATCTGACAAGATAACCGAACGTACATTTGGTAGGGCTTGCTCCATGCGAGACAGAATAAGCTCTGGGTTGGTGTTTTCGAATTTGTCTTCAAAATCCAAGCGAATCAACTGCTGACCACGGCTCATCACTCGTAGTTTGGTGATGGTTGGATAGTCTTCTAACTCAACGAAATCACACTTAACCTTCAGAGCACCTAAAGTGCTTTTCAACACCTCAGCAGGCTCATCTTTACCAGTCAAACCAACAACATGAGCATGCCCACCAAGAGAGGCAATGTTCATTGCTACGTTGGCAGCACCACCAGGACGCTCTTCGTTATTTTCTACTTTCACAACGGGGACTGGTGCTTCTGGTGAAATACGGCCAGTTGGGCCATACCAGTAACGGTCAAGCATTACGTCACCGACAATAAGAACACCTGATTGGCTGTAGTCAGGTAGAATTGGTTTCATTGTTGAGCTCCAAAAATCGAATCTGGCTAGAGTCTAGCACACTGATTACAGTGGCTAAACTACAGATAAATGAGTAAAAGCCTATCAAGATAAACATAGCACTCGCTACGCTATGACTGAATTATGCTTCCATCCACTGCTTCCATGCCTGAACAACATGTTCTCTTTCCATTTCGAACTTTTCAATCGCCACATCCGCATCAAGGTTAAGTAGATTACGGTGGTGGATTTCATCCCTTAATGTGGTGTACGCATTGGTCAATGCCATACCTTGTTGCTCGTCCATTATCCCTTGCGACAACAAGCTTTCAAAGATTCTCACATTGTCACACCAACGAGTAAGCTTAGGTTTCTCGTTGCTGTATCTCAGCACTAAGTATTGCGCCAAGAACTCAATATCAGTAATACCGCCCGCATCTTGTTTAAGCATGAATCGATCGGCTTTTTTACCGCCTAAATGGCCACGCATTTTTTCACGCATATCCACAACTGACTTTTTGAGTGTTGCCTCATCTCGTGGCAAGCACAAAACCTCATGCCTAGTTTTGTTAAACGCAGATACCAATAAGTCATCACCGTAAATCATACGAGCACGAGTGAGGGCCTGGTGCTCCCATGTCCACGCGTCATTGTGCTGATACTCGTCAAAGGCATCGGTTGGACTCACCAATAGACCAGATGCACCAGAAGGGCGTAGGCGAGTATCGACTTCGTACAAAATGCCAGAAGCAGTTCTGGTCGAGAAAATATGAATAATACGCTGCGCTAATCTTAAGTAGAATTGGCGTCCATCGATCTCTTTCTTTCCATCAGTATAGATGTGTACCGGGCAGTCGTGCATGAACACGATATCAAGATCGGAGTTATAACCAAGCTCCCAACCACCGACTTTGCCATAACCAACGACAGCAAAACCGCGACCTTCGCGATCTTTAACATGGGTCGGTTCACCAAACTTGGCGGATACTTGTAACCAAGCTTGATTGACCCCCGCCTCCACAATGGCTTCTGCTAAGTAGGTCAGGTGATCACTGACCTTCATGACAGGTAGAGCACCCGCAATATCCGCGGCTGCAATTCTCAATATACAGGTCTGCTTAAACTGACGCAGACCTTCCATCTGTTGCTCCATATCATCTTCAGGGATACGGGCTAGATAATCACGCAACTCGGTCTTGTAAGACTCTAAAGGCACGGGATTGTAGAGTTGCTGAGGGTCGATAAGTTCATCTAACAGAATTGGATAACGACCCAACTGCTCCGAAATCATCGGGCTTGCCGTACACAGGCGAACTAGCTGAGTCAACGCGGCAGGGTGTTCATCTAGTAGTTCAAGGTAAGTGGTACGCGTAACGATTTTATGCAGCAGATGCAGTACTCGCGACAAACCAAACTCGGCATCCTTAGCGGTGTACAGCGCTTGAAACACTTTCGGCATCAGTCGATTGAGGACTTCCCGCCCACGAGGGCCAAGAGTCTTTTTAGCCAAATCGGCTTTAAACTGAATGATCGTTTTCGCCGCATCAGGCGGGCTCGCGACCGCAATGTCGTGTTCCAACACGTGCTCAATTACATCGGGTTTATGGGCCATATCCCACAACTCGCTAAAGTGGCTCGCGATCGGATTAGCGTCATCTTCATCAACGCCAATTAGGTCTTCGAACACGGTATGTACATTCGCCATATGGGCGCGAGTTGCCACAATCAAGCTATCCCAATCGGAAAATTGCATGGCAACCGCAAGCTGCAGTTGTTCGAATTCACCGTCAGGTAAGGTTTGAGTTTGCTTATCAGCCATGGCTTGTAACAGGTTCTCAAGGCGACGCAAAAACAGATAAGCTTCACGTAGGTGCCCCACCTCTTCAGACTCTAGCAGATGAAGGGATTCAATCGCACTTAAGGTTTCGAGTAACCCTCGACCGCGTAAGCTAGGCTCGCGTCCACCACGAATCAATTGGAAGACTTGTGCGATAAACTCAACTTCACGAATACCACCAGAGCCAAGCTTGATGTTGTTCGAGAGACCACGACGACGCACTTCGCTGCTGATCATAGACTTCATTCGGCGCAGAGATTGAATCGCACTAAAATCAATATAACGGCGGAACACAAACGGGCGTAGCATTTGGCGAAGCTCTTGATACTCAGGGTACATCTCACTGCCCATCACACGCGCTTTGACCATAGCGTAGCGTTCCCAATCGCGACCTTGTTCTTGATAGTAATCTTCTAGCGCAGCGTAACTCATGACCAGTGGACCACTCTCACCGAATGGACGCAGGCGCATGTCTACTCGATAACAGAATCCATCGAAGGTTTGCTGATCAAGCGCCTTAATAATACGTTGCCCGAGACGTGTAAAGAACTGCGCATTGGCAATGCTGCGTCTTGCACCTTGGGTTTCACCATTCTCTGGGTAGGTGAAGATCAGATCGATATCGGAAGAGAAGTTAAGCTCACCGCCCCCTAGCTTGCCCATACCAATGATCAACATCGGCTGTGCTTCGCCTTGTTCATTACAAGGTGTGCCCCACTCTTTACAACAAATATCGTACTGCCATTGGTAGGTTTCGAAGATCATCGCCTCAGCCAACATCGATAGATGATTTAGGCTCTGCTCTAGCTCCCACGAACCCATAAAATCACGCCAAGCAATGTAGGTCATTTCTCGATTTCGGAATTGACGCAGCACGCGCTGACCGCTCATTTCATCGGTGCAACCAGAAAGTAATTCAGCCAAGCGTTCTCGGTATCCTTCAGCACGTTCTTCGTATGCCAACATATCAGGTAAGTCACCGCATAAAACCGTATCACGCTGTAGGCAATCTCCAACAAAACAGCTTAAACCGAGTACACGTTTAAGATCTTCAGTCAGTGGCTCAGACCAAGTATTGATGGCTTCACTTTGATGCTCTAATAATTGCTCAAAAGCAGACTGGGAGTGAGTGATGAGTTGAGAAGGCAATGGCATGTTTCTTCCTTGTATAAGCTGCGCGCCGAACAATCGGTTTATCGATTCAGTTCTTCAATAACGAGTTTTCATAACTAAAGATAAGTTATACCAAAGTTACGCCAATAAAAAACGCCCACATTAGCAATGTGGGCGTTTTATCGATTAACTTATCTGGTTGAGCTTACAACCGAGAAACAGTCTCTGGGAATTAGCCTTTGACGGATGAAGATTGGGTGCTGAGGACTAAACCTTAAATTGCTTAATCTTACCGTCGAGTTCTTGCGCGTTACTTTCCATAAGCTGAGAGGTCTCGAGCAGTTCACCAACCACCACAACTGAAGCTTCAACAAGCTCGCGTACATTGGTCAGGTTGACGCTCATCTCTTCAGCAACACTGCTCTGTTGGCCTGCAGCGGTCGCGATCTGGAAGTTCATATCATTGATTTGATTGACTTGGCTTACAATGCCGTCAAGCTCACTTCCCGCGTTAGTCACCAGATCAACACCTTCAGCCGCTTCAACAACACTCTTCTCCATCAGTTCTACCGCAGAGTTAGCGCTGCTTTGTAGATGACTGATCATGTCTTGAATCTCTACCGTCGCTTGCTGAGTGCGCTGTGCAAGGTTACGAACCTCATCAGCAACAACCGCAAAACCACGACCCGCTTCACCGGCACGTGCCGCTTCAATTGCAGCGTTCAATGCTAGTAGGTTTGTCTGTTCTGAAATGCCTTGGATAGTACCAACCACACTGCCAATTGAGTCAACGCGTTCTTCTACTTGGTTTACCGCTGCTGCAGATGCTGCGATATCTGAAGATAGCTCACTCATCTTAGACACTGATCCTTGAACGAACTTCTGACCAGTAAGAGCTTGGCCTGATGCCTGTTCAGTCAATGACGAAGCGCTTTGCGCATGCTCAGCGACAGTTTGCACCGTCGACGTCATCTCACTCATTGCTGTTGCCAGTTGATCGATCTCGTTGAACTCTTCTTGAGCTGACTCCTTGGTTTCAGACATGCTGATGGTCATCACTTCCGTCAGAGCAAACAGCTCATCAGAAGAGGCCACCTGAGTTTTGATCATGTCGTTCAGTTGGACGCGAGTTTTTTCAAGTTCGCGTGCCACATCGCCGTATTCATCTTTACAGTCCATTTGAATCGGCACTGAAAAGTTCTTATCTGCCATGGTTTTAATGGCGTCATTAAGGTATTGAGTCTGGCGCAGCATAACGCGCGCCGCTGCTAACAGAAGAACCACAAACACAATGATCATCAAGGCTGTTTGCCAAGCCACTTGAACTAGGTAAGTCTCGTAATGCTGTTGTGCGACTTGCGCATTGTTCGTTACAGCAAGCAATGAATCGTAAAACGTACTTGCGTCCCATAGCTGCTTCGAAATGATCAAGATAGTGCTGAATATCATCAACATGACCATTTTTGGAACGAGACGAACGTCAGAGATTACCCTTTCCCACGGCTTGAATGACAGTTTAGTCATTGTCAGTTCTCCATTAATTCTTATATATTGATGGCTTCTATATCCGCGAGTTGGCTATGTCAGTCAAAGTTCGCGATTTATTTTGAGCCTCGTATGAATGTTGAATAATACCAAAGACGCCACCAAGCCGATGAGCTTATTGTCACTGATTCTCTCTTTCTTAGCGTTATTTGTGATCTCAGGCTTATTGTTCGTACCGATCGATAAAGAATCGAAACAAGTCCTTATCGGCCTCGATTTTATAATCTGTAGTGTTTTTCTTTTTCAGCTCACAATTGATCTATTTAGATCACAAAACAAAAAAGAATTTCTAAAAGTACACTGGATCGATTTCTTAGCAAGTATCCCAATGATCGAGCCTCTTCGTTTCGCCCGTATTTTTCAAATTCTGCGAGTCATCTTAGTTCTGCGTTCAAGTAAACGTATTTTCAGAGAGTTATTTCGTAATAGGAAAGAGACCACTTTCGCTTCCATCATTCTGCTTTTGGTGATCTTACTGACTATCGGTGCTGGCACGATCCTGCTATTGGAACACAAAGATCCGAACGCCAACATCACTACAGGTCATGATGCTTTATGGTGGGCGTTTGTGACCATCAGTACTGTGGGTTATGGCGACCATTACCCAGTGACAACTTCCGGTCAGTTAGTGGCTTCAATGGTGATCATCTGTGGTGTCGGTGTGTTTGGTATGATTTCAGGCTTGATTACTTCTTTGATCACCTCCCCAACTCATCATGAGAATCAACGAGCGGAAAACAAAGAGAAACACCTTGAGAAGATCATCGAGCAGCAACAGAAAATCTTAGAGCGACTCGAAAAACTTGAGCAACAAACAAAAAAATAGGGCCCGAGCCCTATTTTCAAATTCATACTTCTATTGATACAGGTATCGAGTTTAGTCTTGCCAGTATGGCTCAACCTCAACACTGATTTGGCGTGTCTGTTCCATCGCATGCAGAATGGACACTTCTTGACGAGCTAACCAACGCTCTAGCTGAAGCTTCTCATCGCCTTCCAGCTTCTCAGTCAAAGGCTCTAATGTTTTAAGTGCCAGCAAGTCATCAATGCCTTGCACCATATCGGCCCATGGCAAGCGGAAGCTGTTTCGTTCATCGTCATCATACAAACTCGCGAAACCAACGCCAGAATACAGATTACGCATCAAACGGTATTGCTGATCAATATACGCTTGGCTAGTCATCACTCGCTCTGGCGGGAAAGCTTCCATCAAATCGGCCCATGTGCGATCGAGTTGCTGCACGGAAAACCATTCGATACCACGAGCCATTTGCTCACGTGCTTTTTCATCTAAGAAAGGTTGCCAGCCACGAGACAAGATCCAACGGCTCAGATCTAATAATAACCCAGTGTATCGAGCAGAACTCAGCAAGGTAAGCAGATCTTCACGATCTGGCAGTTGCTCTTGCATCTCTTTAAGCTCAGCGACTAAGAACTTACGCGCATCGAGTTTACGTAGTACATGGCCTTTATCTTCCAGCAAGTCTTCGAAGTGATCATAGCTTTTCAGCCAGTCGAGCTCTTGCTCAAGCCACTTCAACTCTTGACGTAAAATCGCACTTGCTCGTCTAGGGACAATGCCGCCATAGATAGTGAAAGTTTGGCGAATAAAACTCAGCGAGTGACTGATCTCATGCAAAGCTTCAATCGATTGACGCTCTGTGAAAATCTGCTCGTGATAATGCCAATGAGCGAGAGCATGCTCTAAAGATTGAATAAAACACGATTCAACGGTATCACTTTTGTCAGTATCAACTAAGGTCAAAGGAGTAACTTCATCTCCTTGATAACCTTGAGCAAGACGGTAACCCTTAGCTGCTTTACTTAGGTTACCCAAACGCATGCCACCTTGTTCGCAGAATTGGCGAGACAATGTAAATAGCGCATCCGTTTGACCGGATTTAAGTTCCAATTCGACTTCGCAAATCGGTTCTTGCAGGTCGCCTGATTCAACAAAGCCTTGATCGAATGCGACCTCGACTTGGCTACCATCAGGCATACCAATCAACCACTGCTCACGCGTGAAGTTGGTAGAGAACAGAGGAGTCAGCTCAGCTTGCAACGTTTCGATGTCTTTACCTGTTGGCCAGATATCCTCTGGGTGCAGGGCTAGCTTAGGTTCGTTGCTGTCGTGTTCTGCATTGTATTCAGGCCTTTGATGCAGGCCAGCAACCACACGACCAGCAGTCTTTACAGTTTGTACAAATACGTCATCAAAGCGTCGAATGCGTAAGCCTGTATCGTGCTTACGTAGCCAGTTGTCAGCGGTGTCAAAGTAGATGTTACCTAGCTCACGACAACTGTGCTGAAGTACTTTAGTTTCAGCAATTTTATTGCGTAAAGTCTCTGAAAATTCAGGAGAAACAAAAAACTTCAGTTCTATCTCGGTTTCCATAGTTATACCTTTCTGTGAAGATAGGGACAGGATATTGCCAATTTGAAAAGTCGGCAAGTCAGAAATATCGCCCTTATGATGATCTAAAACAGTTTTAATGAGAGATTGATTAGGTTAACATGCGCGACTTTGTAGCCATCGCTTAACATTTCACCATGAATATGGTGTATGTTGTTTTAAGGTTATTATTTATTAGGTTGGATGACCATGCCAGTAAATACAATTATGGGGTTATTTGCAAAGTCCCCAATTAAACCTTTGCAGCGTCACGTAGTATGCGTGAACGAATGTTGTTCTCACCTAGTTAATTTCTTTGAAGTTTCTTCAAAAGGTGACTGGGAAAAAGCATCAGAAATTCGAGCTCAAATTTCTCACCTTGAGAAAGAAGCTGACGTACTAAAACGTGAAATTCGCCTTAAACTTCCTCGTGGTTTGTTTATGCCAGTTGATCGCACCGATATGTTGGAGCTATTAACGCAACAAGACAAACTCGCAAACCTAGCGAAAGACATTGCTGGCCGTGTATATGGTCGTCAACTTGTCATTCCTGCTCCTATGCAAGAAAACTTCATCGCTTACGTTAAACGTTGTCTAGATGCAGCGAATCAAGCACAAAACGTAATCAATGAATTAGACGAATTACTTGAGACTGGCTTTAAAGGCCGTGAAGTAACACTCGTTGCCGAAATGATTCATCAATTAGATGTAATTGAAGATGACACGGATGCGATGCAGATCGAACTACGCCAACAACTAATGGCAATTGAAGGCGATCTGAATCCAGTTGATATCATGTTCTTATACAAAATTCTTGAATGGGTTGGTGGTATTGCAGATCAAGCACAGCGTGTAGGCGCTCGTCTTGAAGTAATGCTTTCTCGATCTTAAATCATACGTTAACCATATAACAAAGAGCATTTTTTGAACAAACCACTTATGCGCTGAGTATTCCTCTCGCTGAGCGGTTTTTTGCGTCTAAATTTGTTCCGCTTGTTATCAAACAACTAGGTATTACGATGGATATCCTTGCTAACTACGGCACTGTCCTGATTATTGTTGCAGCAGCTTTCGGTTTCTTGATGGCTATTGGTATTGGTGCAAATGACGTTGCGAACGCAATGGGCACCTCAGTAGGCTCTAAAGCTTTAACCGTTAAACAAGCGATCATTATCGCAATGATCTTTGAATTCGCAGGTGCTTACCTTGCGGGCGGCGAAGTAACAGACACGATCCGTAAAGGTGTTATCGAAACGTCTCTATTCGCTCATCAACCAGATGTACTTGTGTACGGCATGATGTCAGCACTTCTTGCTGCTGGTACATGGCTACTTCTCGCTTCTTACATGGGCTGGCCGGTTTCTACGACTCACTCAATCATCGGTGCAATCATCGGTTTTGCGTGTATTTCTGTAGGTACTGAAGCTGTAGACTGGAACAGTGTTCAAGGTATTGTGGGTAGTTGGATTATCACACCCGTTATTTCCGGCTTCTTCGCTTACGTCATATTTGTAAGTGCTCAACGACTGATTTTTGATACAGAGAACCCGCTATTTAACGCGAAACGCTTTGTACCGGTATACATGTTCATTACAACAATGGTAATTGCACTTGTAACCATCAAGAAAGGCCTTAAGCACGTTGGTCTTCACCTAAGCAACACTGAAGCATGGGTTTGGGCTGCTGGCGTTTCTGCGCTTGTAATGATCGGCGGTTACCTATACATCCAGAAGAAATTCGCTAACCGCGAAGAAGACCACGGCTTTGCAGGTGTTGAAGGCATCTTCTCTGTACTCATGGTTATCACAGCTTGTGCGATGGCATTTGCACACGGTTCAAACGACGTTGCGAACGCGATTGGTCCACTGTCTGCTGTTGTATCAACCGTTGAGCACATGGGTGAAATCACAGGTAAGAGTACTATCGCATGGTGGATTCTTCCTCTAGGTGGATTCGGTATCGTTGTTGGTCTTGCAACAATGGGTCATAAAGTAATGGCAACCGTTGGTACTGGTATTACAGAACTAACACCAAGCCGTGGCTTTGCTGCACAACTTGCAACTGCATGTACGGTTGTACTAGCTTCAGGTACTGGCCTTCCAATCTCTACTACACAAACACTCGTTGGTGCTGTTTTAGGTGTTGGTTTTGCTCGTGGTATCGCAGCACTAAACTTAGGCGTTGTACGTAATATCGTGGCTTCTTGGATTGTGACACTACCTGCAGGTGCTCTACTTGCTGTTGTGTTCTTCTACGGAATTCAAGCTGCGTTTACTATGTAATCGCGACTGCGTTAGTGAATACTAGCGTCAGAACAGTGTGAGCTTCAGTAACGATATGTAAATGCCATGTCATTATTGACTCAAACGCACAGAAAGGGAGGCTTTGCCTCCCTTCTTTGTTGCACCGCATAAAGAAACTAAATATTATTTGCTGATTGAGGCTGACTCATACGCCTACCCAATTTGAATCGTTAAGGGATTTACTGTGAAAAAACTGATTAGCTTAGTTTTGTTCGCAATGCTTGCGGCTCCAGCTGCCTTTGCACAAGACCGTTATATTGCTGACAAACTATTTACTTATATGCATTCTGGCCCAAACAACACATTCCGTATCATCGGTAGTGTTGATGCTGGTGAAAAGATTACATTCCTACAAACTAACAAGAGTACGGGTTACACCCAAATTCAAGACAACCGTGGCCGTAAAGGTTGGGTTGAAAGCAAGTTTGTAAGCACTCAAGAAAGCATGGCACTGCGTATGCCTAAGCTAGAGAAAGAGCTGACGGAAGTTAAAGGCAAGCTAGCGAATGCTCGTCAGAGTGCTGACAGCGAAAAAGCTGGCCTAGCAAGCTCTCTAGATTCTCGTAACAAGCAGATTGCTGAACTAGAACAGAACTACAGTGAAATTAGCCAACAGCTAACGAGTTCTCAAACAGAGAACCGTGAACTGCGCGCTAAGCTAGACACTCAAAAAGACGACCTACTATTGAAGTACTTCATGTACGGTGGTGGTGTTGCGGGTATTGGTCTACTTCTAGGCCTTGTTCTGCCACACATCATGCCTCGTCGCAGAAAATCACCAAACGGTTGGGCGTAGACTTAACGCTTGTATCAGGTACAGTAAATTCAGTATCGAATATCAAAAAGGAGCACCGAGGTGCTCCTTTTTATTTGTCTGTTATCTAAATACGTATAGAAATCGCTAACCTTTCCACTCGTACAGAGCCGGGATTTCTATCTTCTGTTGATTGAACTCTATGATCACTGATTGTGGCTTAATCTCTAGTAATTGAATGTCTTGTCCAATCCAATCTCCTTGCGCCACTTCTTGGCCGTTCACTTTTACCCAACGTTTGGTCTCGCTGCTCGAGTACATATGAGTTTGTAGGTCTAACTTAGGAAGGACTCCTGATAAGCTATTGGTGTGCGTTTCCAACTCAATAACCTGAGAGCCTCTTTGCCCTGCGGGTCTAGAGTCCATCGGCTCAGGAGTGCTTTGTTGCTCCTCCATAATGGATTCAAGCTTCAATGCCAAATCAGGTGGCAACTCACTGAGGTCTAGCCCTTGCAGCAGATCACTGTCCGATTGTAAGTCACTATTTGATTGCTGATCAGTGCTTGATTGCAGAGCAGTCGTTTCATCACTCGCGCCTGGCTGAACGGATGACGATTCAGAACTGGCTGTCATTTGAGTGTTGTTATCAGCATTAGCGAAGATCACTGCTGAGCCACCAGCGGTGTTTGCACGATTAGCGCCAGAATCAATCTGTGCATACATCTCTTGGCGTGGCAATGCTTTCAACGGTTGGCTCGCCGGTGCAGGGCGAACGGTGAACAAGGCATCTTCTTCCTCAGACACGGCATCCATGCTTGCTATATCAGCATCCGCAATTTCAGGCTCAATGTCTGATTCAGTTTTAAATTCTGGCAGAGCGACATTGGCAGCTTGGTTCACGGCTTCTTGTTGTTGGATATACGATTGATAAGCCAAGACGCCACCCACCAACAAAGAAGGAACCAAGATTAAGAGTAGCCCCATCGCTAACGATGAACCTCGCTTGTTGCTCATCCCTTTTGCAGAATTAGGAACATGATGATTCTGGTAGCCTTTGAAGCTTGGTTTGCTAAGAGAGTGCTGATTAATAGAAGATGGCTTGTGAGACGGCTGTTTAAGTTCGTGCATAATACGTGACATTAGCTTTCGCCCCCTTCTAGTGACATCAGCTTAGGCGAATCGAGTTGAGCTAATCTCTGCAATCTTGCTAAGGTGCGCTTACCTGCAATGCCATCAACAGACATACCTTGCCACGTTTGAAATGCTTCGATTTTCATTTTTAACTCATAATCAAATACATCATTACCGGAAACAACCTCTCCTAATACTTCAGAAAGCAGTAGATCAAGCAAAGCAACCGCTTCACCTTGATAGCCCTCTTTAAGGGTCTCTCGCAGCGGCTGCTTCCAAATAGCGACGTAATCGCCTTGCCAGATTTGCTCTAAGGATTGCTTCGGCATCACCAAGAGCTTTTCGTTAACGAGGAGCTCGACAGACTCCTCAGACGCACCATAAAGCACAGCAAACACTGGTTCTTGATCGATATCCAGATTAAGGACCACGGGTACGCCAAGCTCTAACAATGTATCCAAATTTGACTGTTGTTGCTCGCACACAAAGACACTTTGCGGCTCACTTAAGCACAAGCCATCACGCAGTGAAGACTGATACCCCCAGAGCGTATACAAGTCCTTGATAGCGAGAGAACGATTGGTTCCCTGCATCAAGTGCTGTTGAATATCTTGTGGCAAAGCAAACTTGGAAGGTTTTGGCTCAGCAACCAACTGAGGTTCATTCGCCACCAAAGAGCGCTGAGCCTGTGCAGACACTTCCGTCTTTGCTCCATTTGATGCATCCGTAGGCAACCAAGCATTGATATAGCTTGGAGCGAAGTTAAAGGTCGCTATTGCAAGACCAACGCTTAACGTCGCAATCCCTGCGTATTGGAATAACTTAGGCGCGACACGAGAAGTTAGAGCCTTCTCGACGTGATACACATCGGCCTGAAAGGACATAACCTGCTGACACGCTCGGTTAACCGTTTCATTGCTCGGTAGCTGCTCACCGTCATGAAAAGCCAACTGCAGTGCTTTATCACACACCAAGTTAATGAGCCTTGGAATACCATGCGTATATTGAGCAATCAGCTTGATAGAACGGTTCGAAAACAACATCTGCTCGCCACCCGCCGTCTCCAAACGAAACGCGATGTACTTGCCCGTTTCTTCGGTATTAAGAGGCAGTAAGTGATAACGACCAGTAATGCGCTGTGCTAGCTGACGTAGCTGCGTGGTTTGTAAGTGCTGTTGTAATTCCGGCTGGCCGACCAACAGTACTTTTAACAGCTTACGATTGTCGGTTTCCAAGTTTGTTAGAAGGCGTAACTGCTCCAACACATCGGCAGCGAGGTGTTGGGCTTCATCGATCACCAATAGGGTTTGAATACCTTCAGCATGACTATCGAGCAGGAAGTGATGAATGGCCTGACTCAGCTGTTTCAACGATGCTTGTTCCGGGTACTCGACCTCAAACTCATCACAGATAGCTTCCAGTAAATCCGTATTGGAAAACGTAGGGTTAAGTATAAGGCCAGCTTGAGTCTGATTATCGAGTGATGACAACATCGCTTTGGCGACCGTTGTTTTTCCTGTACCGACTTCACCAGTAAGCATCGCAAAGCCCCCACCCTCGCCTAAACCGGCTTGTAGGTTCTGCATCGCTTCTTGATGGCGCTGACTCAAAAACAAGTAGCGAGAATTTGGTACAATCGAAAATGGCATCTCAACGAAGCCAAAATATTCCTTATACATGTGCTGCCCTATAATTACGATTAATGGAAAGTACCATTGCTTGCAGTAAAGTCCAGCAGTGATAAAACATTTCGAGGTGATAAGTTGCAAATTTACGATAGCCTACCAAAAGACAACGGGCTACAACGCTATCTAGTCGGTGGAGCAGTGCGCGATAAGCTGCTCAATATTGATAGTTATGATAGAGATTGGGTCGTGGTAGGGAGTACCCCTCAAGAGATGGAAAACCTTGGCTTTACTGCTGTGGGAAAAGATTTCCCGGTATTCTTGCACCCAAAAACCAAAGAAGAGCACGCACTGGCTCGCACTGAGAGAAAATCAGGCTCTGGTTACACAGGCTTCGAATGTTACTTCGCGCCAGACGTGAGTTTGGAAGAAGACCTGATGCGTCGAGATCTGACCATCAACGCTATAGCTCAAGATGATAAAGGCCAACTTCACGATCCTTATCATGGCCAGAAAGATCTCTCGGATCGTATCTTAAGACACGTTTCAGACGCTTTTGTTGAAGACCCTCTTCGTGTACTGCGTGTGGCTCGCTTCGCCGCCAAGCTTCACCATCTTAACTTCACGGTTGCACCTGAAACCATGGATATGATGAGTGAGATCGTCCAATCTGGTGAACTGGCACACCTTACTGCAGAGCGAGTTTGGCAAGAGTGGCATAAGTCTCTTAGTACACCGCACCCTGAAGTGTTCCTCTCTGTATTGAAAGAGTGTGGTGCATTGGCAGTCGTATTACCTGAGATTGACGCTCTATTTGGCGTCCCTCAACCTGAAAAATGGCACCCTGAAATCGACACGGGTATTCACACTCTGATGGTTGCTCAGCAAGCCGCACTATTAAGCCCATCGCTACCGGTACGCTTTGCAGCTCAAGTGCATGACTTAGGTAAAGGCGTCACACCACAAGCTGAATGGCCAAGCCATAAAATGCACTGCCACACAGGTGTTAAGATAATCAAGAAACTGTGTGAGCGAGTGAGAGTGCCCAATGAGTTCAGAGACCTTGCGTTGTTAGTGTGCGAGCAACATTCTAA
This sequence comes from Vibrio sp. 10N.247.311.13, assembly GCF_041467595.1. Taxonomy (NCBI): domain Bacteria; kingdom Pseudomonadati; phylum Pseudomonadota; class Gammaproteobacteria; order Vibrionales; family Vibrionaceae; genus Vibrio; species Vibrio sp. 10N.247.311.13. Next base: position 15,337 of record NZ_JBFSUX010000070.1, read on the forward strand.
TATCCACCGCGCAGGCGAGCTCAAACCAACCACCTTTCTCAAGGTTCTCAACAAGTTCGATGTTTGGCGTAAGCCAGATAGGTTCGACGATATACTACTTTGCTGCCAGGCCGACCACGCAGGCCGAAAAGGATTAGAAGATCAGCCTTATCCTCAAAAAGCGCGCTTTGAAGTCGCCTACCAAGCGGCGCTTCAAGTCGAAGTAAAAGCGATCATTATCGATGGTTTTAAAGGCAAAGATATTCGAGAAGAACAAGAGAAACGCAGAGCCATCGCAATTGAAAACGCCCTATCAGAACTCGCTAGCAGTTAATCGTCGCCGCTCTACCTAAAACGTATAAAAAGCCCGCAGTTAAGCGGGCCTTTTGTTTCAATTCTTACAGCGAGACCGTTGCCTGTGTCTGTTACTGCATCATCAAGAAAGCAAATAGACCACAACCTAGAATCAGGCGGTAGATAACGAACGGTGTCATGCCCATACGAGAGATAAGCTTCAAGAAAAAGTGGATACAGATGTAAGCACTGATGAAAGACACCGCAACGCCCGTTAGCAAAGTGCCAACATGGATTGGATCACCGCTTGTCACCAACTTAAGACCTAAATAACCACCAGCCAGAGTGATGATTGGGATAGACATCAAGAAAGAGAATCGAGCCGCCGCTTCACGTGTGAAACCAAGGTAAAGCGCCGCGGTAATGGTTGCGCCAGAACGAGACGTGCCCGGAATGATCGCCATTGCTTGAGCAAGACCAATAAACAGCGCCTTTTTCCAACCCGCTTGGTATTCGTCATCGCGCAGGCTTGAGTTCTTGTCCACCCACCATAGCAATAGACCAAAGATAATCGTTGTCGTCGCGATCACCCACGCACTGCGTAAGTAAAGCTCAACAATATCTTTCATCAACAAGCCAAAGATACACGCAGGAATCGTCGCGAGAATGATCATCCACGCTAACTTCGCTTCTTTACTACGATCGCCTTTAAACACTGAACCAAAGAATGCGCTCAACAGAGAGACCACTTCTTTACGGAAATAGATAACAACAGCTGCCAAAGTACCAACGTGGACAGCGACATCAAAAGCCAAACCTTGATCTTCCCAGCCTAAAACAGCTGAAGGAAGGATTAGGTGTGCAGAACTGGAAATAGGTAAAAACTCTGTAAAGCCTTGCACCAACGCCAATATAAACGCTTCAAAATAACTCATTACTTACCTTAAAAATTATAGTTTTATATCTACGACAGAGAGCGAGTCTAATTGCTGCATCTTCTGCCATATTTCACTGACGGTTCTTCCGTCTTGCGGGATCACTCGCGCAGGACAAAGATCATAAAGCGGCTGTGTTACAAAAGGATATTTGTAGATATCACTGCGTGGTAATTCTGGTTCACACTCAGAAACCTCCTCTCCAAACAGCACAATATCAAGATCGAGTTTTCGATCTTGTAGTTTGTGCGCATCTTGAGAGCGACCCCATTTAAACTCAATTTTACGCAGCTGCTGTGAAAATTCAGTCAATGAGAGTGACGTGTCGAGCTCTATCACAAAGTTATAAAACGGATGGCTATTAAAACCGACGGGCTCACAGTGATAGATTTTAGAGCATTTAAGGTTAGTCCCTAACGATTGAAGCTCTGTCCATGCCACCCTTGCATGCTTGTCGCGGTCTATGTTCGTGCCAACACCAACATAGGCTACTGTCATGCTTGACCTCGTTCGATGATCACACCAACGGCTTTTGCTTGTGGCACTGCGCCAGGTTTAGCCAATCGGATTTTAATCCACGGCACAGAGAATTGAGTCATGATCAATTCAGCAACTTCTTCAGCCACACGTTCAACCAATAGGAATCGGCCATTCGTAATGTGGTCAAGCACGGCTGTACTCACTGTCGAGTAATCCAAAGCATCAACCACATCATCACTCTTACCCGCTGGGCGGTTGTCATGAGCCATTTCAATATCAAGCACAAGTTTTTGTTTAATCTCTTGTTCCCAATCGTAAACACCGATCGTTGTAATTACTTCTAGCTGTTCAATGAAAACTTTATCCAGTGCCATGACTTGTCCTTTTAGAGGTCGGATACCCATATAGGGGAAAAAAACGTATTATTTGCGTAATTCGAGATATGATATCAATTACTCTTGGATTGAGCATTATTTTCCCATCGTTAGGCTTATAACCGTTTAAGGAAAGACATGACCCCATTGGCACTAATCATGATCATTGCAGCCTATTTGCTAGGTTCAATCTCTAGTGCGGTCTTGATATGCCGAGTCTTAAGACTTCCTGATCCAAGAACAGTTGGCTCCAATAACCCAGGAGCCACCAATGTACTGCGCGTTGGCGGTAAAGGCGCAGCTGCTGCCGTCCTCCTATGTGACATGCTGAAAGGCACTATCCCTGTCTGGCTTGGCTACTACCTCAAGATCGACCCAATCATTCTAGGGGTTGTGGCAATTGCGGCGTGTCTAGGTCATATGTATCCGATCTTCTTCCACTTCAAAGGTGGTAAAGGCGTCGCAACCGCACTCGGAGCCATCGCCCCAATAGGGTTCGATCTAACAGGAATGATCATGGCGACTTGGTTAGTGGTCGCGTTTTTGTTTCGTTACTCTTCTTTAGCGGCACTAGTCACCGTGCTACTTGCCCCTTTCTACGCTTGGTTAGTCAAACCTCAATACACACTGCCTGTAGCCATGCTGTGCTGTTTGATCGTGTTGCGTCACCACCAGAATATCCGCCGCCTACTCGATGGCAGCGAACCAAAACTCGGACAAAAAAAATCGGCTTAAACTGTCACGTCTAAGCCGAACCATAATATTCAGTATTTAAAGCTTATAGCAGATGTTTATCTAAAAACGTCTTCAGCATTGTGTTCACAAACTCTGGTTGCTCTAACGAGCTAATATGACCTGCGCCAGGAATCACCACTAATTCACTGCCCGTAATGCAATCGTGCATTAGGTATGACTCAAGTACCGGACGTGGTTTATCTTCTTGTCCTACAGCAATCAAAACAGGCAGAGCAAAGTTCTCTACCGATTCAATCATATCGCGACGTCCAAACACCATTCGACCAATTCGTGCCACTTCTTCAGCGTTGTCACCCTCAAGAGCAGATAACTGCTGAGTAAACCCTTCCACTAAAGTTGGCGTGTTGGTTTGAGCATCATTAGCGAAGAACAGTGGAACAACCGCTTCAACAATTGGCTGAGGAACCGTCTTGGTTTGAGTGATGGTATCTAACATGCTGAAGTACTTAGCGTGAGCAACCTCTGGCTCTAAACCCACAAAGGTATCCATTAATACCAGTGACTGAATTCGCGCAGGTGCTAATTCGGCAAGCTCCGTTCCCCACATACCGCCAACCGATAAGCCAACCACTGAGAATTCTTCGATCGCTAAATGATCAAGCAGAGCCAAAACGTGCTGAGCGTAATCTTTCAAGTTACGCATCGAAGCGGGTGCAGCTTGAGACTCACCGTGAGACCAAAGCTCTGGAACAATACAGCGATACTGAGTTTTTAACGCTTCGATCTGCGGCTTCCACATTGCACTATCCCAAAGATAGCTGTGGCCGAGTACAACAACAGGGCCTTGACCTTCATCTAGGTACGCCATCGATTGATTGTCTACTGTGAACTTGTTCATCTTCTTCCCTAATCTCTATCAGCAATTATTTATCGACATACAGTCGGTAAGCTAGGATATAAAAACGGCCGCACAAGGCGACCGTTTATCGAAACACTATAGTCAATTATGCAATTGGCTCTAGTTGGTCAATTGGCCAACGCGGTGTGGCATGAACAGACAAATCAGCCGTTTCGCCATTCTTTAGGCGCTGCATGCCCGCATAAGCGATCATCGCACCGTTATCTGTACAGAACTCAGTGCGAGGGTAGTACACCTCACCACCGACTTTCTTAGCAAGCGCCTCAAGCTCAACGCGCAGTTGTTTGTTGGCACTTACACCGCCAGCAATAACTATACGTTTCATGCCCGTTTCAACCAAGGCACGCTTGCACTTGATTACTAAGGTTGCACAAACGGCTTCTTGAAACGCGTAAGCAATATCAGCACGAGTTTGGTCATCATTATCGTTATCGCGAATGGTATTCGCTGCGAACGTCTTCAAACCAGAAAAGCTCATATCTAGACCCGGACGATCGGTCATTGGACGCGGGAACTTAAAACGACCCGGAGTGCCTTTTTCCGCCAAACGAGATAACAGTGGACCACCAGGGTAATCTAAGCCCATCAGTTTCGCGGTTTTATCAAACGCTTCACCCGCTGCATCATCAATCGATTCACCAAGGATTCGGTATTCACCAATACCTTTCACTTCTACCATCATGGTATGGCCGCCAGAAACCAGCAGAGCCACAAATGGGAATGGTGGTGGGTTATCTTCTAGCATTGGCGCAAGAAGGTGACCTTCCATATGGTGAACAGGCACTGCAGGCACTCCCCACGCATAAGCAATACTGCGACCAATCGTTGCACCAACCAGCAGTGCACCCACTAAACCAGGGCCAGCCGTGTAAGCCACACCATCAATGTCTTTCGACGTTAGGTTCGCTTCAGCTAATGCCGCTTTAATAAGAGGAATTGTTTTTTTCACGTGGTCACGTGAAGCTAGCTCAGGTACCACACCACCGTAATCGGCGTGCAGCTTTACTTGGCTATATAATTGATGAGAAAGCAGCCCTTGCTCATCATCATAAATCGCGATTCCTGTTTCATCACAAGAGGTTTCAATACCAATAATGCGCATAATTTTCTCGGCACGCTTTCGTCTAAAATGGGAAATTAGCGCAATATTACCCTGCCTAAGCTCTTCAAACAAATATTGTACAGACTATAATCGACAAAGTGCTTTACAAAGCCACTGTGATCGGATTAAAATTCCGCACCATTTTTGATCAAGCTGGTTAATGGCCAAACGCGAATAGAGAGTTAGCTCGATGGGTAACTTCTCTGATTTGGTACTGAGTAGCCAGCGATAATGAATAACCCCTGAGGTGAAAGGCATATGCCAATAGTTAAAGTACGTGAAAACGAACCGTTCGACGTTGCACTACGTCGTTTCAAGCGCTCTTGTGAAAAAGCAGGTATCCTTTCTGAAGTTCGCCGTCGCGAGCACTACGAAAAGCCAACTACAGTTCGCAAACGCGCTAAAGCAGCAGCTCAAAAGCGTCACGCTAAGAAGCTAGCTCGCGAAAACGCACGTCGCGTTCGCCTGTACTAATAACTTAATCCATAAGGACTGAGTTATGGCTCTTATTGAACAACTCAAAGAAGAGCAAAAATTAGCGATGAAAGCCAAGGACAAACCGCGCCTTGGCACTATCCGCTTAGCTCTTTCAGCAATTAAGCAACGTGAAGTTGACGAACGGATCACTCTGAACGACGACGACATTCTTGCTGTATTAGTTAAAATGGTTAAGCAACGTCGCGATTCTGTTGCTCAATATGAATCAGCAAATCGTCAAGATCTTGCTGACGTGGAAAAAGCAGAAATTACGGTACTTGAAGGCTTTATGCCTCAACCGCTAACTGATGAAGAAGTTATTGCACTACTTGATAGCGCAATCGCCGAAGCTCAACCAGCGGGCATGCAAGACATGGGTAAAGTAATGGCTATCTTGAAACCACAAATTCAAGGGCGTGCAGATATGGGGAAAGTTAGTGGTTTAGTTCGTTCTAAACTCGCTTAATCCCAAATCAAATTGCAACAAGCCGTGCAATCCTTCGGAACGCACGGCTTGTTTGTATCTGTAACCTATTCAAACTATTATTATCCACACTCTCAGTTAGTGCATTTTTCTAAGGTTTTATGGCAGGACACATCCCGCGTAGTTTCATCGATGATCTCCTAGCGCGTCTCGACATTGTCGACATTGTGGACGCACGCGTGAAACTTAAGAAAAAAGGCAAAAACTATGGTGCTTGTTGCCCATTCCACAACGAAAAGACCCCTTCTTTTAGCGTAAGCCAAGAAAAACAGTTTTATCACTGCTTTGGTTGTGGCGTACACGGTAATGCTATCGACTTCATTATGGAGTTCGAACGCCTCGATTTTGTTGAAGCTATTGAAGAGCTAGCCTCTTTCTTAGGCCTCGACGTTCCTAGAGAACAGCGCAGCGGCGAGATATCAACAGCACCAAGAGCCAACAGCGAACAAAAACGTAACCTCTACGATTTGATGGGCGGCATCAGTAATTTTTACCGCTCTCAACTGAAAATATCAGCCAACAAACCTGCGATTGATTACCTAAAGAATCGTGGCCTTTCGGGCGAGATCGTCCAGAAGTTTGGTATTGGTTATGTGGCCGATGAGTGGGACTTAGTTCGTAAGAACTTTGGCCAACAGAAAGAAGCCCAAGACATGCTCGTGACTGGCGGCATGCTAATTGAGAACGATAAAGGTAACCGATACGACCGATTCCGTGGACGCGTAATGTTCCCAATTCGTGATCGTCGTGGCCGTGTGATTGGTTTTGGTGGTCGTGTATTAGAAGACGGCACACCAAAATACCTCAACTCACCAGAAACGCCTATCTTCCATAAAGGTAAAGAGCTTTACGGCCTTTATGAAGTGCTGCAAGCCTACCGTGAACCGCCGCAAATACTTGTGGTTGAAGGTTACATGGATGTCGTGGCACTCGCGCAATATGGTGTCGATTACTCAGTAGCATCACTGGGCACCTCGACAACCGGCGACCATGTTCAAATGTTGTTCCGTCAAACCAGCACTGTGGTTTGTTGTTACGATGGTGACCGAGCAGGTAAAGAGGCCGCATGGCGCGCACTAGAAAACGCACTTGAGTATCTGAAAACCGGCAACACGCTTAAGTTTCTGTTCTTGCCCGACGGTGAAGACCCAGATAGCTATATTAGAGAGCATGGCAAAGCCGCTTTTGAACAACTGGTCCATAATGCGACGCCGCTTTCGACCTATTTGTTCGATAACCTGATTGAAATACACAAGTTAAACTTGGGAACAACCGAAGGGAAATCAGCACTGCGTGCACACGCCAGCGCCTTGATTAACAAAATTCCTGACAGTTACTTCCAAGAACTGCTCGAAAAACTGCTCGATGAGCGGACTGGATTTGATAACCAATTGCGACGTGCGCGTGTTCATACACAGAACCCGACACCTCAACCGCATAAAGAGCTCAAGCGCACTCCTATGCGTGAAGTTATCGCTTTGCTTATCCAAAATCCGAGCTATGCTGATATGGTACCGGATTTATCAAGTGTCAAAGGCTTACAGTTGCCTGGGCTAAGTTTATTCGTCGAAGTACTTGATAAATGCCACGCGCATCCCCATATCAACACAGGCCAATTATTAGAGCATTGGCGACACAATAAACATGAGGCTCTTCTGTCTCGTCTCGCGAGCTGGGAAATCCCCCTCGACGAAGACAATCAAGAAGACATATTTTTAGACTCATTGGACAACATACTTGCCCAGTGCGTTGAAAAACAAATTGAAAACCTGCAGGCCAAAGCAAGAAGCGTCGGTTTATCAGCCGAAGAAAAAAGGGAGCTACTAGCTTTAATGCTAGATCTAAAAGCGTAACCCTGTTTGATTAGTCAGCATTTAATAAATTTGTTAACATAATTGGTTTGCATTTGAGAATGCAACGTCCTTCACCAGACCTGAAGTTGGATATCATCTATGGATCAAAATCCGCAGTCACAGCTTAAATTACTTGTTATTAAAGGCAAGGAACAAGGCTATCTGACCTACGCCGAAGTAAACGACCACCTACCTGCAGAAATCGTGGATTCTGAACAGGTAGAAGACATCATTCAAATGATCAACGACATGGGTATCAAGGTAGTTGAAACTGCACCTGATGCTGATGATCTAGCACTTAATGATGACGATGCCAATATAGATGAAGATGCAGCCGAAGCTGCAGCTGCTGCGCTTTCAAGCGTAGAAAGCGAGATTGGCCGTACTACTGACCCAGTTCGTATGTACATGCGTGAAATGGGTACGGTTGAACTACTGACTCGTGAAGGCGAAATCGACATTGCGAAACGTATTGAAGATGGTATCAATACAGTTCAACTATCGGTTGCTGAGTACCCAGGCACTATTCCATACATCTTGGAACAATTTGACCGCGTACAAGCAGAAGAGATTCGCTTAACAGACCTAATCAATGGCTTTGTTGACCCTGACGACGATGGCACAGCTGCGCCAACGGCGACTCACATCGGTTCAGAGCTTGCTGAAACTGATCTGGAAGACGAAGACAAAGAAGACGCTGAAGACGACGAGGAAGAGGAAGAAGAAGATACAGGTATCGATCCTGAGCTTGCTCTTGAAAAGTTCACAGCGCTTCGTACTAGCTACCAGAACCGTCAGCTAGCGATCAACGAGTACGGCCATGAAAGCCCGAAAGCAATGCTTGCAACAACAATGATGCAAGACGTATTCAAAGAGTTCCGTCTAACACCAAAACAGTTTGATTACCTAGTAAACGAACTGCGTAACTCTATGGATCGCGTACGTACTCAAGAACGCCTAATCATGCGTCAAACGGTTGAGTACGGCAAAATGCCGAAGAAATCTTTCATTGCTCTATTTACTGGCAACGAATCTAGCGAAGCATGGTTGGATGAAGTTCTTGCTTCAGACAAGCCATACGCAGAAAAGATCAAACGTAACGAGCACGATATCCGTCGCTCTATCCAAAAACTGGATATGATCGAACGTGAAACGTCTCTTACTGTTCAAAGCATCAAAGATATCAGCCGTCGTATGTCTATCGGTGAAGCGAAAGCTCGTCGTGCGAAGAAAGAGATGGTTGAAGCGAACTTACGTCTAGTAATCTCGATTGCTAAGAAGTACACAAACCGTGGTCTACAATTCCTGGATCTAATCCAAGAAGGTAACATCGGTCTGATGAAAGCCGTAGATAAGTTTGAATACCGTCGTGGTTACAAGTTCTCTACTTACGCTACTTGGTGGATTCGTCAAGCAATCACTCGTTCGATTGCCGACCAAGCTCGTACTATCCGTATTCCGGTTCACATGATCGAAACGATCAACAAACTAAACCGTATCTCTCGTCAAATGCTACAAGAGATGGGTCGTGAGCCACTTCCGGAAGAGCTAGCTGAACGCATGCAAATGCCTGAAGACAAGATCCGTAAAGTACTGAAAATCGCTAAAGAGCCAATCTCAATGGAGACACCAATCGGTGACGACGAAGATTCGCACCTAGGTGATTTCATCGAGGATACAACGCTAGAACTACCTTTAGACTCTGCAACGGCAACAAGTCTACGCGGCGCAACTAAAGACGTTCTTGCTGGCCTAACGCCTCGTGAAGCTAAAGTACTGCGTATGCGTTTCGGTATCGACATGAACACTGACCACACTCTTGAAGAAGTGGGCAAGCAGTTCGACGTAACTCGTGAACGTATCCGTCAGATCGAAGCAAAAGCACTGCGTAAACTTCGTCACCCAAGCCGCTCAGAAACTCTGCGTAGCTTCCTAGACGAGTAATCACACGCTTTGGTGTGGTTAGCTTTTAAGCATAATCGAGTAGGAGGAGGCCTCACGGCCTCCGTCCTCTCACACCACCGTACAAG
>NZ_JBFSUX010000071.1:0-23706 GCF_041467595.1 Vibrio sp. 10N.247.311.13
AGGGTATGAACTCGCTAAGTCTCTTGATTAACCAGACTTGTGATCAAGAGACAGGGATATTCCTGCCTTTTTCTGTTTAAAGCATAACTCAAAATACTCATATTCAGATACTTCAGCTCATAATACAAACCGCTCATAGTCCAGAAGCTTTCAAAGCCAATATTGAACCTTAAAGCACATCCACTTAAAGATCTCAGAGCGATGAAAAAATGGCTATGAATTTTTCAATTTCTAAGTGATTGTTCCGCTGAAATAAATAACACTTTATTTGTGTGGGCAACCGACTAAATGATCATTGACCATACCTGTTGCTTGCATAAATGCGTAACAGATTGTTTCTCCTACAAACTTAAAGCCTCTCTTCTTCAAAAACTTACTCATCGCTTTAGATTGCTCGGTAGAAGCGGGAACTTGAGACATCTCAGTCCATTGATTCACGATCACTTCATTATCAACAAATTGCCATAAGGCATTAGAAAGAGAGCCGAACTCTTTCTGTAATTCAAGCGTTGCTCGTGCATTGTTGTATACCGAAGCAATCTTACCCCTGTGTTTAACCACATCGAAGTTTTCAATGATGTGCGGCACGTTGTCTTCATTCAGCTCAGCTAGCTTGTTTAGATCGTAATCATCGAACGCGGCACGATAGCCTTCACGCTTTTTAAGGATCGTAATCCAACTCAGACCGGCTTGAGCACCTTCTAAAGTAATGAACTCAAACAGAACTTGGTCATCATAAACAGGCACGCCCCACTCTGCATCGTGGTACTCCCTTTCAAGCTCATGTTTAAGCGCCCATGCACACGTTCTATCCACTGTATTCGCTTCCATTTCGATAGTCTCTTTTAGTAATCGTACATAAAAATAATGCCCCAATTAGGGGCATTATTTCAAAGGTTAGTTGACGTTAAGCCACTTCAATTTTATGGAATAAACGATACAGCACAGGTACTACGATTAGCGTGAGTACAGTCGCAAAGCCTAAACCAAACATGATGGTTACTGCCATTGGTTTAAAGAAGATGTCCGGTAGTAGAGGGATCATACCAAGAATGGTGGTGATCGCAGCCATACATACCGGACGAACACGACTCAGTGCCGCATCAACAACCGCTACATATGGATCTTTACCGGACTTCATCTCAATCTCAATTTGGTCAAGCAGTACGATACCGTTCTTAAGTAGCATCCCGGATAAACTCAAGAAGCCTAGCAATGCCATGAAGCCAAATGGTGTATTCAAGGCTAATAAGCCTGTCGTTACCCCGATTAGCGCTAATGGAACCGTTAGCCAAACAATTAGCGGTTCTTTGACCGAGTTGAACAAGAACACGGTAATCAAGAACATGAACAGGTAACCCATCGGCATAGTGGTAAACAGAGACGCTTGTGCATCAGCAGATGACTCATATTCACCACCCCACTCCAACGAATAACCCGGTGGCATCTCAATCGCTTCAATTTGTGGCTGTAAGCGTTTCTGTAACGTCGAAGCCGTTTCTTCACCCAATAGGTCGTTGTCGGCCATTACCGTCAGCATACGCTTACGGTTCTTACGGATGATAAGTGGATCTTCCCATTCCAATTCGTAGCCAAGCGTCACTTGCTGCAACGGAATATATTCGCTTAATGCCGGGCTCCAAATCTTCATACCTTCGATGTTGCGAATATCAACTCGCTCATCTTCAGGTAAACGAGCCACAATAGGCATCAACGTAGTACCATCACGATACACACCAATCGACTTACCAGAGAAAGACATCGCTAGGAAATCATCAACGTCAGACTTGGTAATACCATAACGACGCGCTTGGCTTTCATTGAACTGAGGCTCTAATACCTTAGTTCTTTCACGCCAATCATGACGAACGTTAAATGCTCCGTCATCAGCACGCATGATGTCCATAACTTGAGCTGCGATTGAACGTAGCACGGTTGGGTCTGAACCGACGATTCGAGCCTCAATTTTCGCACCGCCACTAGGGCCTAATTCAATTTGCTTAAGTTTGTAATCAATTTCAGGGAACTGACTGTCAACGTGTTCACGGAAGCGACGCATCAGCCCTTCAAGTACCTGATAATCTGTCACACGAACCGTGATTTCGCCATACGCGCTATAACTCTTCTCGGGTGAGTAGGTCAACATGAAACGCTGCAGACCTTTACCGGCCGTGGTCGTGATATGTTCAACTTCACTTTGTTCCGACAACCAACTCTCAAGCACTCTCAACTTGGTATTAGTTGCTCGAATATCCGTACCTTCTGGCATCCAAACATCCACTTGGAACATCGGAGTAGTTGAAGATGGGAAGAATGCTTGTTTCACAAAGCCAAAACCGTACACACTCGCACCTAAACCAATCACCAGAACGATCATGGTTAGCCACGCGCGTTTCATACAGAACTCAAGGAAGTTTTTATAGATAACAAAAACCATCCCGTTGTATGGGTCTTTGCCTTCGTTATCGGGATCAACCTTCTGTCCTCTGAAGAAGATATCGGCAAAAAACGGCGTGATCGAGATAGCAGTAAACCAACTCAGCATCAATGAAATCAATAGTACCGTGAACAAGGTGCCACAGTATTCGCCCGTTGAATCTTCAGACAAACCAATTGGAGCAAACGCGGTGACCGCAATCACCGTTGCACCGAGCAGTGGCCATTTGGTTTGGGTCACGATATCAGTGGCGGCCTGCATCCGGGTTCGCCCCTTCTGCGTGCCGATCAATATCCCCTCCACCACCACAATGGCATTATCCACCAGCATCCCCAAGGCAATAACCAACGCGCCCAGTGAAATACGTTGAAGGTCGATTTTGAAGTACTGCATGAAAATAAAGGTGCCGAATACGGTCAATAGCAGTATCAAACCAATCAACAGACCCGATCGTACTCCCATGAAGAACAGTAACACCACGATTACGATCGCAACCGCCTGCCCTAAACTCACCACAAATCCGCTTACCGACTTGTTCACCTCTTTAGGTTGGTTATAAACCTCGGAGATGTCGATACCGACGGGTTGTTGATATTTAAGCTCGGCGAGTCTTCGATCAAAGTCTTCACCCACTGCGACCACGTTCACGCCTTGCGCAAAAGAGACACCCAGGTTAAGCGCGAGTTCGCCGTTATAACCAATGATGTTACTCGGTACCTCAACGTAACCACGAGTTACATTCGCCACATCTTTTAGATAGATAAGCCCTTGAGCGCCACCTTCCGTAAGAATCAAATCTCCAAGCTGTTCAACGTTCTGGAACTCACCCGTTGGATGGATTCGAATATATTCATCACCAATCCTTACCGCTCCTGCACTTGATACAATATTTTGAGTCGATAAAAGATTAAATACCGTGCTTGGAGACAGACCTAAGGAGCTTATCCGCTTCATCGATATCTCAATGAATACTTGCTCTTGTTGTTGACCAGAAACAGAGACCTTACTGACCCCATCAACCAACTCCAGCTCTCGCCTTAGATAATCAATGTAATCCAGCAGCTCTTTGTAGCTATAACCATCACCCGTCACCGCAAGCAAGATCCCGTAAACGTCACCGAAGTCATCAATGACTTGAGGATCATTGACCCCAGGTGGCAGTTCAACCTTAAGATCATTCACTTTTCGGCGAAGTTCATCCCAAATTTGCGGAAGATCGTCCGGACCATAGTTATTCTTCATCGTTACCGTTACCTGAGACAGGCCACGGCTTGAAATAGAGTTCACTTCGTCGACATAGGTAAGCTGTTGAATCGCTTTCTCTAGTGGGTAGGTAACTTCTTCTTCCACCTGCTGAGGCGTTGCCCCCGGGTATGAAGTCACGACCATTGCATCTTTGATGGTAAAGGCAGGATCTTCTAAACGCCCCAAACCGAAGAATGCTGAAACACCACCAATAAGAAAGATCAGAGATAGCATCCAGCTAATGACTTTGTTACGTATAAAGTAAGAAGCAACACCTGTGATCTGATCATCACCCTGTTGATCGTCATTTTGGGGCTTGTTTTTTACTTCACTCATTGTTCGTCTCCTGAGACAATACTTCCACTGTCATCCCATCTCGCAATCGCGATACGCCTGCAACAACGACATGCTGCCCCATTTCCAATCCTTTCACTACCTGCAATGTTTCCTGGTTTGCTTTTCCTAACACGACTTGTTGTTTCGAGACTGTCTTGTCGTCGTTAAGAACCCACACATAAGAGTTTTTACGATCCAGTTCATCACCGTCTGCATTGAATACCGCTTCGATCGGAATAAGTACACCAGCTTTTAGCTCCAAACCGATATCCCGCCCGTTTGAAGTCACATCAACGGCCATACCATCAAGAATCAAATCGTCTTCTGGCATCGGCAAAGCTAATGTAACCGTGAAGGTACCCGTACTTGGATCGGGTTCAGTGGTGAACTCTTTAATACCTGCGGTGTATTCATTACCGCTTGGCACTCTCACCACAGCTTCCACGTTCGAGAGGAGCGTTTCATTGGGTTGATTCACATAAATTTGGTCAGGGAGCTGAATCACAACTTCGACATCCTCAACACTGTGAATGTTCACAATCTGTTGGCCTACCTGAATATTTTCATATTGGTCGACACTGACTCGAGAAATAATCCCATCAACAGGCGCACGAAGCATAGTGAACGATAAGCGCAGTTTCGCCAGTTCCAACTCGGCATAAGCAATCTGGCGTTGAGCGGCAATTTCATCGAATTGCGACTTAGCCAATAAGCCTTTCTTCACTAGCGGACTCGAACGTCGGTATTGACTATTGATTACCGTGTAACGAGCTTGAGCATTGTCCACATCCAATTGATAATCGGTAGGGTCAAGCTCGGCAATGATGTCCCCTTTGGCAACTCGTTCACCTTCCTTCACATCTAGCTTGAAGATTTCACCCGCAACTCGGAAACTGAGGTGAGCCTTCTCAGCAGCGTTTGCTACCGCAGGGAAATAGAGTTTGTCGCTAAAATCGATGACTGAAATCTCGATAGCTTTAACCAAGGGCGTGTTATTCACTTCTACAGCTTGCTTATCTTCACAAGCCGTCAGTAAGGCTAAACACGACAGGCCAGCAGCCACTTTAAGTGTTTTCATGTTATAGCCCCCTTTCCTTGATCCACTCTCGAACTTTAATGCCCGACTCAAGACCATTGACGCCAGAAGTCACAATGCGATCGCCATCGTTCAATCCAGAGACGATATGGCGTTTTTCATCGATGACAATGGCAACATTTTCAACAATGCCGTCGCTATTCACACGCCATACAGAGACATCATCCCCATCGGTCATCATTGCTGACGTTGGTATTTTGGTGGCCGCCGCTAACGATGAAACGAGATTTACCGAGCCAGACATACCGGGCAAAATACCCACATCGGTGGGTCTTTCCATTACCATGGTGACTTTGTACGAACCTGTTTTCGGGTCAGCTTCGGTATCCACTTCTTGGAAGGTTAAAACGTAAGAGTTTTCAGGAAACGCATCAAAAACCATGGTTGCATCAATCTCGACCCCTGATGAAAAGCGCGTAATAAGTTGGTCGGGTAATAAGAAGACGACTTTAAGAATTTGATTGGTTTGAATATTCATCACGCCTTGTTTAGCCGCAATGTATTCATGGTTTTCAGCAGGAATGATGGAAATGGTTCCGTCATACGGCGCAACCAAAGTGGTGTAGCGAAGATTCGCGTTAGCTTGATTAAGCACCGCGCGAGCTGAATTGTGGTTCGCTTTCGCTTGGTCGAAATCTTGCTCTGATACCACACGATCTTTACGAAGTTTGATCGCACGTTGATATTGAACATCGGCTAGCTGAAAATTCGCTTTTGCTTGCTTCTCTAGTAGTTGATATTCATCGGGATTTAACTTAGCAAGCTCGTCGCCTTTAGACACGTGCTGCCCAGCGGTCACATCGATGCTCTGCAATAACCCAGGAACACGGAATGCGAGTACCGCTCTGTCACCAGCTTCTGTGGTAGCAGGGAAATTACGCTCAAAGGCATTATTACCGACGGAGACAGTGAAGAGTTTGGCGGGTCTGGACTCAGGTTCAGGCACGGGAGGAAGCTCCTTACCACACCCAGACAACCCAGCTAAGGCAGTCAATAGGACAAGGGAGGCTCTATACATTGGTGATCATCCATATCTATAAATATTTTTATAACATAGATTAATCACATGTAACTTACCAGTCAGCGTAAGATTTATTTAGAGAAAATTATTAAAAAAAATAACGGCTTGGAATAAATTTTCCTAAACCGTTATCTAATCCTTTTTAGGTTTTACCACTACATGTTCTTAAATTCACGATTCACTTTAAACGTATCTGAGGTGACATAAGCTTCCATGTTGCGGACACTGGTCTCTAACTTCTGGAAATCACCCTCTAAAGTGTTCAATAGCGACTCTGCAGTTTGCCCTTTTTCCCAAGGCTTTTGCTTCAGCGTATGCTCTTGTTTCGCCTTCATTTGGTCGACATACTGAGGTGGTTGTTTTTCAAGCATAAATGTCAAAGCTAAATACGCTAATAACACCAGAAAACTACCACCAAGCAGTGCTGCTGAGATAACTAAGATGCGAACCAACCACACTTCAAGGCCAAAATAGTTCGCTAACCCTGCACACACACCAGACAATTTGCCGTTAATCGTGTCGCGATACAGTTCTCTACTCATAGTTTCGTCTCCAGTTAGGCGACTCCGCATCCAGTATTTTTTCTAGCGTTTTCACTCGGTCTTGCATGGATTCGGCTTGCGCAGAAAGCTTATGCAGACGTTGAAGATCCGTTTCAGAAAGACCATTGCTGGATTTCTTCTTGCTGCGGTAATGTAAGAATAACCATAGCGGTGCCACGAAGATTAAAAAGACAATCAGTGGACCTGCAATTAGAAATGTTGACATAGACAACTCCTAGATTATTTATCGCGGTTTTCAACTTGTTGCTTCAGTTTCGCTAGCTCTTTTTCGATTTCATCTTGAGCTTGTAGCTCGGCAAACTCTTGGTCTAAAGATTTTGCGTTGCCAGTCTTAGCGTAAACGTCCGCTTCAGCTTCTAATTCATCCACTTTACGCGAGAATTGCTCAAACTTCGCCATTGCTTCGTTGGTTTTGCTTGAGTGCAGGTGTTTTTGAACATCACGACGGTTGCTTGCCGCATTGTTACGAATCATTAATGCTTGTTGCTTTGCACGAGTTTCTGCGATTTTTGTTTCAAGTTTACCAATTTCACTCGTCAATTTTTCGATGGTTTCATGAACCAAGGTTTGTTCGGTGTGAAGGCTCTTGATGATGTCTTCCAGTTTTTGCTTTTCGATTAGCGCCGCTCTCGCCAAATCTTCGCGTTGTTTGGTCAGGGCAAGTGTCGCTTTATTTTGCCAATCTAGAATCTGTGTTTCGATAGCTTCTACTTTACGCGCTAGCTCTTTCTTGTCAGCAATTGCTTTTGCTGAGTTGGTACGAACTTCAACTAAGGTGTCTTCCATTTCTTGGATAATAAGACGAATCATCTTTTCTGGATCTTCAGCCTTATCTAATAGTGCACTGATGTTTGAATTTACAATGTCTGCAAAGCGAGAAAAAATACCCATGAGGAACTCCTTAATTACAATGATGGCAAATGCGTTTCAAATCGTTGTGCGACTTTATCAATCCACTTGCTCAAAAATTTACGTTTGTTGTTAAACCTACCATAAATAATCCAAGTAGCGTGCCAACTTTTAAGCCATTTATTATCAGTTACTTACAATAAAATGGTGATTAACTCGAACCATGCTATGATGAATTTAGCCAAGTATTGGTATTTTTCACCACTATGGCTCTTACATGACCTCTCCAGCGATTAATTCATACAAGGACCCGCTATGCAGCAGAACCTCATTGGTGAATCACCTAGCTTTCTCTCTGTGTTAGATAAAGTTTCCCAACTCGCACCAATAGAAAGACCCATTCTGATCATTGGCGAACGTGGCACAGGTAAAGAGTTGATCGCACAAAGACTGCATTACCTTTCAAGACGTTGGGATCAACCTTTGATCTCATTGAACTGCTCAACCTTAAGTGAAGGTTTGATTGATTCAGAACTGTTTGGTCATGAATCGGGATCCTTTACGGGTTCGAAAGGGCGTCATCAAGGTCGTTTTGAAAGAGCAGAAGGCGGAACGCTGTTTCTGGATGAGCTGGCGACCACTCCCCTTGCGGTTCAAGAGAAACTACTGCGCGTTATTGAATACGGGCAATATGAACGTGTCGGTGGGCAAAAGGCACTAAGTGCCAATGTCAGACTGGTGTGTGCAACCAATGCCGACTTACCAGACATGGCATTAAAGGGCGAATTCCGAGCAGACCTATTAGATAGACTGGCGTTTGACGTCATTACTATCCCTCCTTTGCGTGAGCGAAAAGAAGACATCATGCTACTGGCAGAATATTACGCCATTAAGATGTGTCGTGAATTGGAATTGGAGTTGTTTGTTGGCTTTGCCCCCTCTGCCGTTGAATCGCTTTTGGATTATTCTTGGCCAGGGAATGTACGAGAACTCAAAAACGTCATTGAGCGAGCTATCTATCAGCACGGAAAAGATCCATATCCTATTGAATATTTGGTGTTTAACCCATTTAAACCCGCATGGAAAACAGAGCAAGATTCCTCTCCGGAAACTGGCAATGAGCCGTCTAACAGCCATACTTCATCAGAGAGCTTGTTTTCTTTGCCGCTTGATTACAAAGCATGGCAAGAACAACAAGACATCAAGCTACTCAACCAAGCCCTCAAACAGAGCAAATATAACCAGAAACAAGCCGCAGAATTACTTGGGTTAACCTACAACCAATTACGTGGAATGGTGAGGAAGTACGCGATTGTCGGACAAGCTAACGATAAATAGCTGTCCACGCTTGATTATTATTTGGAGCCGAATAAATAAAATGTTAAATTGTCCGGATCTTGAGGCTCCTCTAACGCCTCGTTTCGAAAAGTATTTCTTTTTATGAAAGCACTAATAAGACTATCACTGAGCATCTGTACGCTGAGCTTTCTCGCTGGATGTGGTGAGAGTGTGAATCACGAGCAAATCCGTGAAAAAGGCTTCATTTATTGCGGCCAAGGTAATCCTAGTACCTTCAACCCACAGCTGGTTGATAGTGGCATTACCGCAGAATCGCTGAGTCCTCAAATTTTCGATACACTGCTCACTCTTGATCCGATGACGTACCGACCAAAACAGAACTTGGCGACAAGTTGGTCTGTTGATAAATCAGGTACAGAGTACACGTTCAAACTGCGCCCAAATGTTGCGTTCCAAACGACAGACTGGTTCACCCCTACTCGTAGCATGAATGCACAAGATGTGGTGTTTAGCTTTGAACGTGTCATTGATAGTTCAAACCCATTTCATTATGTGGGTGGCGGCCTATACCCGTGGTTTGCCGGAATCGACTTCAAGACCCTGATTGTCGATATCACCGCGGTTGACGACCTAACAGTGAAATTCCAATTAAGTCGCCCAGACAATTCATTTCTCAATAACATCGCCACCAGCTATGCGGTCATTCACTCTAAAGAGTATGCCAATCAGCTCATTGCAGCGGATGAGAAAAATCGAATCGATTCCAATCCAGTCGGCACTGGCCCTTTCTACTTGGATGAATACCAAATCAACGACCTAGTGCGCTTGAAAAAGAACAAGCACTACTGGAAGGGTGAAGTACAAATGGACCAAGTTGTGTTCGATACTTCGCAACGTGGAACAGGCACACTTGCCAAGCTTCTGCGTAGTGAGTGTGACGTGCTCAACTCACCAATTTCTAGCCAAATCCCTATTATTCAGGCTCATGAAGAGTTGAAGATTTCTGCTACTCCGGCGGTTAATGTCTCTTTCATCGCGCTGAATACTGAGCACCCTGCACTGCGTGACTCTCGAGTTCGTAAAGCGCTCAACTTAGCTATCAATCGTCAGAACATTCTTGATTCTGTGTATTACGGTACAGGAACCAAAGCCTACACCTTGCTTCCTCCGACTTCTTGGGCTCACCAAAAAGACAGCGTTCAAGTTCGCTACGACCGAAACTATGCGGTTGCGCTTCTCAAAGAAGCTGGCGTTGAACCTGGGTTAGAGCTTTCAATGTGGGTACCACTAGAGCCACGCGCATACAATCCAAGTCCAAGAAAAACGGCAGAACTTATCCAAGCAAACTTAGCCGATATTGGTATTGAATTGAAACTCTATACCGACGACCGATTTGACCGCACACAGTTGTCCTCTATTTCCTCAACAGACTTGTTGCTTACAGGCTGGATAGGCAATACCGGTGACCCGGACAACTTCTTACGTCCGCTGCTCTCATGCAGCTCTGAGCGTGCAGGGTTAAACGTCTCGATGTGGTGTAATTCAGACTTTGATTTCCTTCTCGACTTAGCATTAGAGATCAATCAACAAAGGCACCGTGTGAACTTGTACCGACAAGCCCAAAACATTCTCAATGAAGAAGTTCCTGTGATTCCTTTAGCTCATGGCGTGCAATTTCGCGTGCACGATCGTTCGCTAACAGGCTTTAAAGCAAGTCCTTTCAATGCCCAACCTTTTGATCAAGTCAGAAGAGAGGTGCAGTAATGTTTTGGTATACATTAAGACGTGTAAACTTATTCGTTATTACGCTAGGAATTCTGACCTTGGTAGGTTTTTCCCTGCTTCGATTAGACCAAACCTCACCTTGGGCAATTCAAGATTTTTGGCCCGGTTGGATTAGCTATATCACTGAATTATCGACGCTAAACTTTGGCCTAAGCAAACACGGTGTGCCTATCATCGATGAGTTGGTCCTGGTGTTCCCTGCAACGCTAGAGCTGTGCTTCTTTGCCTTTGTGTTGGCACTCATCATCGGTATCCCTTTCGGCACCATTGCTGGTATGAGACAAGGTAAATTTGTTGATACCACCATATCGTTCACCTCAATGGCCGGTTACTCTGCGCCTATATTTTGGGTCGCGTTGCTGATGATCATGGTGTTTTCACTGCACTTTGAAATGTTCCCAGTTGGTGGCCGATACGACCTACTTTACGAGATTGAACACGTGACTGGATTCGCGATGATTGACGCCTTTTTTGCCGAGGGTCGCTACCGTGCGCACGCACTACAAAGTGTTATCGAGCACATGGCGTTGCCTTGTCTTGTTTTAGCACTGGCGCCAACGACTCAGGTCATCCGATTGATGAGAGCGTCAGTGGCTGAAGTAATGACGCAAAACTACATCCGCGCTGCGCGAATTAAAGGTCTTTCCACTAGAGAGATCATCACGCAGCACGTGCTAAGAAACGCGATACCTCCGATTATTCCTAAGGTCGGTGTTCAGCTATCGAGTATGTTAACGCTTGCTATTGTTACCGAGTCTATCTTTAACTGGCCGGGCATTGGCCGCTGGTTATTAGATGCCTTATCGAATCAAGATTACGTTTCAATTCAAGCTGGTGTAATTGTGGTGGCTACCTTAGTTTTGACCGCTAATATTCTGTCCGATCTACTGGGCGCGATGATCAATCCACTGGTAAGGAAGGAATGGTATGCTAACAAATAACGTCTACCAAGAAGAACAGATTCCAACCCAGTTCGAACGTTTCTGGCGCAGCTTCCGCAGCAATAATCTAGCTATGTTTGGCTTGTGGTGTTTGGTGCTTATCATTCTGGTCACCGTCACTTCACCGTGGCTAACCCCGCATGATGCACAAGAACAAACCGGTCACCTATTAACGCCGCCCTCTTGGGATCCTGCGGGAACGGTAGAATACTTTTTGGGTACGGATGACTTAGGCAGAGATATTC
Source organism: Vibrio sp. 10N.247.311.13 (assembly GCF_041467595.1). Taxonomy (NCBI): domain Bacteria; kingdom Pseudomonadati; phylum Pseudomonadota; class Gammaproteobacteria; order Vibrionales; family Vibrionaceae; genus Vibrio; species Vibrio sp. 10N.247.311.13. Next base: position 11,818 of record NZ_JBFSUX010000071.1, read on the forward strand.
TCTCTCGCCTAATAATTGGCTCTCAGTTAACCTTCGGCGCCGCGGTGGTGATTACCTTTATCGCAGCCGTCATTGGTTGTCTGATTGGCGTACTTGCTGGTATGACGCGCGGTTTACTATCAAGCACGCTAAACCACCTGCTTGATACTGTTATGTCGATTCCATCTCTTCTGCTGGCGATTATCTTCGTGGCATTCCTTGGCTTTGGGGAGTTTAATATCTTGCTCGCCTTGTGCTTGGCACTGATCCCGCGCTTTATACGCTCGGTGTACATTGCCGTGCATGCTGAAGTAGAAAAAGACTATATTCTGGCTTCTCGCCTTGATGGTGCGAACGATTTTTACCTGCTATGGAACTCAATCCTTCCGAACATCCTTACCGTGATCGCTCTTGAAGTTACGCTGGCACTGTCAGTCGCAATTCTTGATATCACGGCTTTAGGTTTCCTAGGGCTTGGCGCTCAAGCACCGAGTACCGAATGGGGCTCCATCTTGGGTGATTCGGTCGAGTTGATTTACCTTGCGCCATGGACAGTTACCCTACCCGGCTTAGCTATTATGTTTACAGTTATCGTGATTAACCTCGTCGGTGAAGGTGTTCGCCAAGCGCTAAATGCAGGAATCGAATAATGCCGTTACTTGATATTCGACATCTAACCATCGAGATTGAGACCCCTCAAGGGATGGTTAAAGCCGTAGATCGAATGAGTATTACCCTCAATGAAGGGGAAATTCGTGGCTTAGTAGGTGAATCAGGCTCAGGTAAGAGTTTGGTTGCAAAAGCGATCGTCGGAGTATGTAAAGAAAACTGGAAGGTTTCTGCAGACCGAATGCGCTTAGGTAATATCGACCTACTGCAACTGACGCCGAAAGAAAGACGCCGAGTGATCGCCCGCGATATCGCAATGATCTTCCAAGAGCCATCAACGTGCCTTGACCCTTCTGAAAAAGTAGGTAACCAGCTCGTTGAAGCGATCCCTTCCCATTCGTTTGAAGGTCGTTGGTGGCAACGATTTAAGTGGCGTAAGAAGCAAGCGATCGCATTACTACACAAAGTCGGCATCAAAGACCACTCTCGCCTAATGGACAGTTACTCTTATGAGCTGACAGATGGTGAGTGTCAAAAAGTCATGATCGCAATGGCGATCGCTGCCAAGCCAAAAGTCTTGATTGCTGACGAGCCAACCAACGATTTAGACCCAATTACACAGTCTCAAATATTGCGTCTTTTGAGTCGTATGAACCAGATCAATAACACCACCATCGTGTTGATCGGCCATGACTTAACCACCATTACCCAATGGGCGACTCGCATTACCGTGATGTACTGTGGTCAATCGGTAGAATCCGCTGATACACCGAAGCTGTTGGATGCACCAAAGCACCCGTACACCGTTGCTTTGTTAAAAGCGATGCCAGACTTTAACGACTGGATTCCCCACAAGGAGAAGCTCCAGTCTTTGCCGGGGTCAATTCCACCGCTGCAACATCTTCCTATTGGTTGTCGATTAGGGCCTCGCTGCCCATACGCACAAAGGCAGTGTGTCGAGATCCCACATACGAAACGTATCAAGAACCATAAGTTCAACTGTCACTTCCCTCTGAATATGGAGAAGAAAAAGAAATCATGAGTGCATTATTAGAAGTCAGTGATTTGTCTAAAGACTTTACGACTCGCTCTGGTCTTTTCCGTAAAAAGATTCATCAGGCGGTGAAGCCAGTTAGCTTTTCTCTTGAAGCAGGCCAGACAATTGGTTTTATCGGCCAGAATGGTTCTGGCAAATCAACATTAGCCAGAATGCTCGCAGGCATGGTGGAGCCAACCGCAGGCGAGATCCGCGTGAATGGCGAAAAGCTAGAGCACAAAGACTACTCGACTCGTTGTAAGCTGATTCGAATGATCTTCCAAGATCCGAATACGTCACTTAACCCGCGCATTCAGATCGGTCGAATTCTTGAAGGTCCATTAAAGCGAAACACCAACATGCCTCCAGAAGCTCGTATGCGTCGTGTGAAAGACACACTACTGCGCGTAGGCCTTCTACCGGAACATGCGTATTTCTACCCTCAGATGCTTGCTGCAGGCCAGAAACAAAGGGTTTGTTTGGCTCGTGCCTTAATACTTCAGCCATCCATCATTGTTGCTGATGAAGCTTTAAATGGTTTGGACATGGCAATGCGCTCGCAAATCATCAATCTGTTCTTAGAGTTACAAGAAGAGATGGGCGTATCGTTCGTTTATGTATCTCAACACCTCGGTATTGTTAAGCACATTACCGACAAGATTATTGTCATGCATGAAGGCAATGTGGTTGAGAGTGGGGAAACAGATCAAGTGCTAACCAATCCAACTCACCAAATCACCCAAAGATTGGTTGAGAGCCATTTCTCCAAAGCGCCGAACCACTAACCTGGAATCACGCTACATTTAGCAGAGGGGAAAAGTATGTATCGAACAGCTTCAATGCTTCCCCTCTTGTTGGTGCTGTTGTCCTTTAACGCGACAAGCACACCGCTCACATGGCTAGATAGAAGCTTCGTCGAAACTGCCTTTTATAACGTCGCGCTTCAACACGAATACTCCCAAGGCAACAAACCGCTCGCCAAGTGGAAACAACCGATCAAGATTTGGATCGATCATCGAGTGGGCGATGAGGAACTGCATCAAGAGATCACAGAGCTTCATATCAAACACTTATCTGAAGTCACCCAACATCCAATAACAATCGTCAGTAAAGAGTCCGAAGCGAACGTTAAATGGATATACACAAGGCAGAGCCAGTGGGTATCTGAGGCGAAATCGGTGCTCAAGCTCAAATCAACTCAACATTTAAATAGAGCCATCTGCACGGCGGGCTATAGAACCAATTCTAAAGGCGAGATTGTATACGCTGGGATTGTAATCCCGGTTGATCAGGCAAGATCGCGAGGTAAGCTGGTCGCCTGTATCGTGGAAGAGATCACACAAGTTCTAGGCCTGCCGAATGATTCAGATAAAGCCTACCCTTCTATTTTCAACGACCACACGCCAGAAGACTTATTATCGCCGTTAGACGTAGTGCTACTGCAATTGCTGTATGAACCAGAATTGAAAGCTGGAATGACAAAATCTGAAGTAAAACCTATCGTTCGAAAGATACTCAAGAGATACAGCAAAACAGGTGTGCTTCAGCAAGCTTCTAAAGCCGCACAGCAAGCGCCTTTGTATCAGTTGATTGGGTATTGACGAATATACGTTGGAAGTAACTTAGATGGGATAATTGAATCATAGCGCTGCCTAAGAAAGGCAACGCTGACTTACGATGTTACTGTATTACGAAAGAACTAGCGCTTAGCTGCCTGCTTTTTCAATTCGAAGTCGAACTCATCCGGGAACAAGATAACGCCTTCTTCTTGCTCGTTCGGGAATACTACAACAGCAAGTTCGTCGTCTTCTAGACCGTTCGTCCAGCGACTGTGCCATTTGTTCAACGAAATAGACTCAGCTTTACACTCAGACCAATCACCCGTTGCCCATGATTCTGCGAACTCTTGGTTTGGCCATACTGGAACACAATCTTCATCTTCTGTGTTCAGCATTACACAACCGTGTTCATCGGTTAAGATCCATACTTCACGGTTTGCTACGATTTCTTTCACACAGTATTTCAGGCGTTGCTCGCCCGTATACTTGTTGATTTCAGCGATTTTTTTATCGTCTAGCTGTGTAGTCATCTTAATTTCCTACTTTAGTCAGTAACTTTGCTCTTAAAGCTATTTTATGCCGAGTGTTGTTAACTTCAAACATTATCGATGAAGAAGAAAGTCTACTTCAAAGAAAAACGCCTGCTAAATAAGCAGGCGTTTAATATTAAGCGACTTGATTAAACAAGCTCACCTTGTAGCCAAGGCCAGCCTTGCTTCTTACGGCTTAGTGTATTTTCCATCATTAATACGCCGCCTTTCTCGTGCTTAACCAATTTCTCAGCCCACTCACCTTTGTATAGAAGACGAGTTTGAGCAGTAGTGATATCTGTTAGCATTACCGCTGCGAACGCTAGACCGTCTTTCTCACAACGCTCTTCAAGATCAGCTTCTAGCGCTTCGATCATGCCGTCTACTTGCTCAAGAGTCGCAAGTTCAACTTGACCAACAACAACATCACGACCGTTGAATGGGTAGCCTTTAAGGTCTTTTTCTACTAGCTGTGCAGCAGATAGGCCTTCGATGTTTGTTTTTGCGATTAGAAGCGCTTTGATGAATGCATCAACGTCAGTTACGCCAGCAATTTCAGCAAGCTCAGCAACCGCGTCTTTGTCTTTTTGAGTACATGTTGGAGAAGCGAAACCAACTGTGTCTGAAAGAATTGCAGACATCATTAGTTTAGCGATTTGTTGAGAGATTGCGTGACCTTCAATCTTGAACATGTTGAAAAGTACAGTGTTTGTACAACCAACAGGCCAGATCCAAGCTTCCATTGGGTTTACTGTCATCACGTCGCCTAGACGGTGGTGATCAACAATACCTACGATCTCTGCATCAGCAACATCATCTGGTGCTTGTGCTAGATCTGAGTAGTCTACTAGCCAGATTTTCTCACCAGCAACAGAAGTACGAAGCTCTGGCTTTTCAGCACCAGCGACTTCTAGAATGTGTTGAGTTTCGCGGTTGATCTCGCCTTGGCGAATTGGTGTCGCTTCCTCGCCACGAGCCTTAAGAAGCTCAGTTGCAACTAACGCACTACAAATACTGTCACTATCAGGGTTTTTGTGACCAACAACTAAAATCATGTTTCTTCCTATTACACTAACAATTATGACTCTACCTTTAGAGCCTCTCTTTATTAGCCATACTTTACCTCATTTTTTTAGATTGGTCATGTTTCGTGGGTTTAGCCAATAGTAACAATAGATAAAAAAACAACAAATGCAATTGATAATTATTATCATTCGTATATATTTATCTTAAGCCACTAATTTTGAGTAACACCTATGGATCGACTAATCTCTTTTTTGCCAAGCAGTAGTGCTGCGAAAACAACTCAGTTTTCACTGTCATTTAAGCGCCTGCTTTTGCCTGTCTCACTTGCAGCTTTGGTTGCAGCCCCAGCTACACGAGAGCTGACGGTGACTACTTTGTCAGACGCGTTTTGGGCAGTGTCTTGTTATGTTGCTTTAACCTTGGCTATTTACCACTGGTTAAGTCTGTACATAAACAAAGATAACGTCTTCAATAAGCTCGTCCATCAATCTCGTTCAAACCAAGTGGTATTCGCGGCTCTCATGGGCGCGTTGCCCGGCTGTGGCGGTGCGATAGTGGTTACCACACAATTTATCTCGGGCAAACTCGGATTCGGCGCAGTTGTTGCTGTGCTCGTCTCAACCATGGGTGATGCGGCCTTCCTGCTCATAGCGAGCGAGCCTAAGACAGGTTTAGCCATGATGGCGATGGGCGTGATCGTGGGTACTGCGTCAGGCCGAATCATTAACTTGTTTCACGCAGACGACTTCTTACGCCCAAAAAAAGCAGAGAAAAATGAAGCCGTTCACAGTTGCTCATCTCAATCCCAAGACAAAGAATCCGTCTCTAAAAAGGCGATCAACCTGCAAGGTTACCTATGGTCAGTGCTGATTATTCCCGGCGCTGCAGTAGCTCTACTTGGCTCTTTTCAAGTCGATGTAAACGAGTTACTCGCGTTGCCTGAAATGTCGATGGAATGGGCGGGAACAATTTTATTGATTAGCTCGATGTTTCTATGGGGCCTCACTCGGGAAATTGAAGATTACAAATCAGCAGTAAGTGAAGATGAGAAATGTTTAGGCTCACATCCACTGCAAAAAACCGCTCAAGACACCAACTTTGTGACAGCGTGGGTTGTGGTTGCCTTTCTTTTCTTTGAATTTGGCTCTGTGATAGCAAATGTTGATTTTGCGACGCTATTCTCAAGCTGGGGCATCATGCTCCCCCTGGCTGGCGTGTTGATGGGTTTGCTACCGGGCTGTGGACCGCAATTATTGGTCACTAGCTTATACCTTTCAGGCGCCCTGCCACTTTCGGCTCAGGTAGGTAACGCAATTTCAAATGATGGTGACGCGCTATTCCCTGCGATTGCGATGGCTCCCAAAGCGGCACTGGTCGCGACCTTATACTCTAGTGTGCCCGCACTAATCTGTGCTTATAGCTACTGGTTTATATTTGAGATCTAACTTGAGTAGAGTTAACTCCATAGGCTTCTGTAAGGTCGGTACTTTGTATCGGCCTTTTTGTTTCCGCCTGCTTAAGTCTTTCCACAGGTTCTTTTTACATTCCCTTCCTGCTTCACTGCTTCTACCACCTCTCTCAAACAGCGCGTTACAGCCTGTCTCAAAAACGCCCTCTATTAGCCCTGTATAATGCTTATTTAGAAACACCAACACTGATATCAAAAATACAAAAAGCCCCTGTAAGAGTGCTTACAGGGGCTTTAATTCAAGCTTTAATCTTGGTTCTTAAGACAAGACTTAAGAAACTTCGATTGGACCACCGAATGAAGTTACTGGAGGCAGTTTGCCTTGGAACTTCTCGAAATCAACCAAACATGTGTTTGCTGACGTTGCTTGAGCAAGTTCAGACGTACCGATATCTTGAGTCAGTGTGTTTGGATCGCCGTATGTATCTAGCGCGCCCACTTTCTCGTTGATCGGACCGTACCAAGCACCTTCTTCGATACGAACAACACCAGGAGCATAGCTATCCATTAGAACAGCACCCGCTAGTAGTTGACCACGGTCGTTGAACACACGTACTACATCGCCATCTTTGATGCCTTTCTTCTTAGCATCTACTGGGTTGATGTAGATTGGCTCACGGCCTTGTACCGCGTAAGTCGCACGCCACTCTTCAGATTCACACATCTGAGAGTGAAGACGCTTGTCTGGGTGACAAGATTGTAGCCAGTACGGGTGTTTGTCAGAGCCTGGACCACCGTGTGAACGTTCAGATTTCTCGAACCACATTGGGTGTTCTTGACAGTGCTCGTAGCCCATATTGCCAACAGTACGGCTTGTGATTTCGATGAAACCAGAAGGTGTACCTAGTGCGTTGATCTCTGGATCTTCACGGAATGAAGCGTGACGAGTCCATGGCTTACCTTTACCGAAGTCTAGGAAACCTTTCTCCCAGAACTCAGCAAATTCAGGCATTTCAAAGCTGCCTTCATTTGAAGCGCGACATTCGTCGTACAGTGATTTAACCCACTGCATTTCGTCCATACCACGCGTGTAATCGTCGTAACGACCCCAACGCTTAGTTAGGCTAGACATGATCTCGAAGTCAGTCTTAGACTGGAACAGAGGATCCACTAGCTTGTGCATTGCGATCAAACCACGGCCAGAGTATGCGCCATAACCATCAATATCGTTTCGTTCCCACTGAGTACATGCAGGAAGCACGATGTCAGAGTGACGACAAGTTGCAGTCCAAGCAAAATCAACAGCCACTACAGTTTGTAGGCTCTTGAATGCTTTACGCATCTTGTTGCGATCTTGGTGGTGGTGCCACGGGTTGTTACCACTAAATACCATCATCTTGATATCAGGTAGTGTTACCGTTGAACCATTCGCTTTGATCTTCTTACCAGGCTCTAGCAAGCTATCAACCCAACGAGCAACTGGGATTACGCGGCTGTAGCCGTTGTAATCTGTGTTGGTGTACTTAGGTGATTGACCTTGGTCGATGTTCAGCGGGAAAGAACCCGGAGCAGCGAAGCCAGTTGAAGATACACCGATACCAGAGTAGTGGTGACCGTAAGAGATACCACCGCCCGGTAGACCAATTTGGCCAACCATTGCTGCGATAACTGCACACATCCAGTAAGGTTGTTCACCGTGCTCTTGACGTTGGATACTCCAACCAACAAGAATCTGTGTACGACCGTTAACCAGCATCTTAGCGAAGTCACGAATAGAGTCCGCGCTTGCGCCACAGATAGCAGAAGCCCATTCTGGCGTCTTCTCAACTCTGTCTTTCGTTTCACCTTGAACGTACTTGATGAAATCTTCAAAACCTAGACAGTAAGTTTCGATGAACTTCTTGTCGTATAGGCCTTCGTTGTAAAGAACGTGAGCAACACCAAGCATGAACGCCACATCAGTTTGTGGGTTGATGTACATTTGCTCGTTTTCTAGGTAACGACCTGTTTTGTTTTTAACAGGGTCAACAGAAACAACGTTGATCTCTTTCTTAGCAACTTTTTCTTTCAGCTGTTCTAGGTATGCGAACGACTCGTGAGTCTCACATGTCCAACCTACTTGAAGGTTTTTAACTGGATCGTTACCCCAAAGAACAATGTTGTCACTGTTTTCTAGGATAAGTTCCCAAGATGTACCTTGTGCGTAAACTTCAGTAGAACCTAGCACGTAAGGCATGATCGTTTGACCAGCACCTGTTGAGTAGTCACCGATTTTCTTCACAGAGTAACCGTGAAGTGCCATTGCACGTTGCATGTGGTTAGTACAGCTATGGAACTGACCTGTTTGTCTCCAACCAGTTTGACCTGTGTGAAGCGCCCATGGACCGTAATCTTTCTGTACGCGCTCTAGCTCGCGGTAAACAAGGTCTAGTGCCTCATCCCAAGTCACACGAATAAAGCGGTTGTTACCACGTGTGTCTGCGCTGTATTTATGCTTCTTCAACCAATCTAGGCGAACCATAGGGTAACGCACACGTGATGGGCTGTAGATAATACCTTTAATACCTTTCAACATCTCAGTTGGGTGCTGATCGATTTCTAGAGGTTTAATTTCTTGTACTTTACCCGCGTAAACGCGAGCTCGGAATGCACCCCAGTGAGAACCAGAGACTTTCCACGCGCCGTCTGTTTCTGCAGCAGACGCTGATGCCGACGCCAATAAGCTTGGACCGATAACCGATGCCGCACTTGTAGTAGCGACACCTTTCAGAAAACTTCTTCTTGTAATTGCCATTGTGTTACTCCAATTGACGTCTTATTAGTGATGGCCTTCAGAAAAATCTGATGAGTGCTTCTGTAGATACTTAAGAACCAGTGCTTCTGTATCTGTATCGAAGTTAACGAATGCAATCATACCATCTAGCATGCCTACCCAACCGTTAGCGCTGAAGTGAGCTTCATCTGGCTGTGAGTGACACGTTGAACAGTTAGATTGGTACGCTTGACCCGCTGCGTTCCAGATTGGATCGAAGTTATCAACCATAGACTCTTTCTTCATCCAAAGTGCTAGGTTAACTTCTTCCCATGGAAGGCCAGTAAGCTCATCTTCTTTCTTCTCACCAACAGTGATAACGTCACTTTGAGATACATCTTTCGTCAAGATTGCAGTTGAGATGTTCATACCGAAGTCTTCTTGGATTACACGTCCGAAGCCTTTCGCTTTACGCCAACCGTCGATTTGAATCTTGATCATATCGCCTTTTTCGTCGATAACCGCAACTTTACTTGCAGGGCTTAATAGACCCGCTTCAACTTCAGCTGTTTCATCTGTGTACATTGGTAGGTGACGAATAGAGATCACGTCTGAACCATTTGCGTAAGATGTGCTGCTTGCTACGTTTTCTAGCTCGCCAACAATACCGCTCGCTGATGCCATATCTAATGGAAGGTTGTGAGCAATACCTTTGTGACAGTCAACACAGCTTTGATCACGCTCTGCCGCGTTCTTCATCTGGATACGCGCTGTTGGGCGCATGTTTTCGAAATCCATTGAATCGTAGTTGTGGCAGTTTTTACACTCTAGAGATTTGTTCGAAGAGAAGCGATCCCATTCGTGTTTAGCCAGTTCGATACGACGAGCTTCGAATTTCTCAGGCGTATCTAGGTCACCAAATACTTGAGCGAATACTTCTTTAGAAGCTTGCATCTTACGAGCGATTTTTGCTGTCCATTCATGTGGAACGTGACAGTCAGGACAAGTAGCACGTACACCAGAAGTGTTTTTCCAGTGAACCGTTTCTTGTAGTTCTACGTATACGTTGTCACGCATGGTGTGACAGCTTACACAGAATTCTTCTGTATTTGTGTGCTCTAGAGCTGTGTTAAAACCGCCCCAGAAAATAACACCGGCGATAAAGCCACCCATAGTTAGTACACCAAGACTGATGTGTACTGCTGGGCGAGTCATTGTGCGCCATAATTTAACTAAAAATGATTTCATGTTTAGCTCTCTTAAATATTGATTTTAAAAAATGTTGTTACAAGAGGGCATTACATGCCGCCGTGAGCACCTGGAGGTCCGAATACAAACACTTGCAGTGCCCAAACTAGGAAGCCGTAACCGCCTACAAAAGCCACACTTAATATTGGGAAGAGAACCACCGCGATGAAGAGGAAAGACTTCCACTCCAGCGAATGTTTTTCGCTAGTTTCAATTTTATTAACATCACTCATACATTTTGCCTATTTTGTATTTAGTAATTTCGAGTAACCCATTCTATGGGGCTAAAGTTCTTAAGTATCTAACGACAAATTTTAGACCATACTCAAAGTAGGGTTCAATCAAATCTCCCGTTATAACCCTTGCTAATCAATACTTTTTTGAGCTCATCCAAAGTTGTTTTTAGTTAAACAAAGTTATTAAAAAGTATTAACAAATGTGAAGAATTAAGTATATTTCACAAATGTTAAATTCCAACACCTGCGCAACCTTATTGTAACCAATTTTAACGTTTTACCTACTAAGTAGTAGCCAAAAATGCCTCAAAAAACCAATATTTTGTGGTTTGATTGTTAAATTATTGAGTATTTTTTAAAGCAACGGCTGAGAAGCTGAAATGCATCATTTGGCACTTTCAGATATGATGGGGACCTACTTAAAAGGAAACATTATGCAAGACGTTATTGATATATCTTGGTGGCAGTTATTGTTCTTCAGCTCACTTCTCTTGCTACCCATTACCATCAACCACAAGTTAAAACTCGGCCTTGGCAAAGAGGCTTCTATCAGCATCATTCGTATGGTTATTCAGCTATTTCTGGTGGGACTTTACCTAGAATACTTGTTCACTTTGAATAGTTTGTGGGTCAATTTGCTGTGGTTATTTACTATGATTATCGTCGGTGCAAGCTCGATTGTTGAAAAATCTAGACTGCCAAGAAACCTACTTTTGGCTCCTGTCGCCGTTAGCCTTGCGGTAACTTGTGTACCTATTGTCTTGTTCATCTGCTTTTTCATCATTAAGCCGACACCGGTTTTTAACGCGCAGTACCTTATCCCAATCGCAGGGATGTTATTGGGTAATAGCTTAAGCAGTAATATCGTGGCATTGCAGAACCTGTTTGGTGCCTTTGAAACACAGAAATCAGAATATGAAGCAGCAATCGCGTTAGGCGCGTCTCCTACTTATGCTGCTGCGCCTTTTGTACGTAATGCAATACAGAAAGCGATGTCCCCTATCATGGCCTCTATGGCAACCACAGGCTTAGTAACGCTGCCGGGAATGATGACTGGACAGATCTTAGGTGGTGCTTCACCGATGATCGCGATTAAGTATCAACTGATGATCATGCTGGCGATTTTCGTGATGATGAGCTGCTCTTTAGCACTTGCACTTCACCTCTCATTGAAGACATCTTTAACCAAAGAAGGGCGAGTTCTCGCTCAAATACAGCCTTCGAAATAGCCTCCCTGCTCCACTTAGATCTGGTTACTCACTGAATTTGAGACAGGTTATCCACAGAAACTGTGGATAACCAAATCAATATAGATCCTTTTTTGTCCATTTCGACCCAAGGGAAGATCATCGCCTTTGATCTTTGGGTGATTTCAAAGACATATACACACATGGTAATCAGCGCTGTTGCGTACTCAGATGATCATTAGAGAGATGAAGAAGTAGGTTTTCCACAATCGAGTAGGAGGAGGCCTCACGGCCTCCGTCCTCTCACACCACCGTACAA
>NZ_JBFSUX010000072.1:0-22536 GCF_041467595.1 Vibrio sp. 10N.247.311.13
TGAAAGCAACAATGCATCTTCTAATTCAACCCCAAGATAGCGGATTGTATTATCTACCTTGGTATGACCAAGTAGTAGCTGCACCGCTCGGATATTTTTCGTTTTTGCGTAGACTAACGTCGCTTTTGTTCGCCTCATCGAGTGAGTGCCATACAAGTTAGGATCCACCCCCAGATTAGAAGCCCATCTCCTCACTAAGTATCGATAGTACGAATAGCTAATCGGTTGTTGCTTTCGCCTTTGGCTTGGGAAAATAAAATTGTTGTCATGTAGCGAAGCCATCAAAATCCATTTCATTAGACTCTGCTGAGTTCTTGTCGTTATCTCTAATTGAACTTCAATATCTGTTTTGCGCTGGATATGCTTAACGCGGTTAAATATCCTATCTTGCGAAGATACATCGCAAACTCTGAGAACGAGCAAATCACTTGCTCTAAGTTTGCTATCAATAGCTAAGTTGAGCAACGCAAGCTGCATCAAATTATTTTCAATTTCTAATCTGGTTCTGATCCGCCAAATTTCCTCAAGCCGAAAAGGCTTTTTGACGCCACTTCGTTTCGTTTTGTTGAAAACTACCATGATGACCTCCTTTTTAATTTGGTCATCACGATTGTAGTTGGAAGGAAATGGACATAAATCGTTTAGAGCCGATGATCTAACTCTTGCGTCCCGCATGCCCTGATATTGCGTAAAAACGATCAATCTTTATTGGAATCGACAACGACGGTGTATTGCATTAGTTTTCTCCAAGCGTAATCAAGCAAGCTTGGCGCCTCGTCAGTCGCCTAACTTGGGTGCCAGTGGCGGGGGGAAGAATATCTTAGTTGTTATCACCCATGAAAAAGGCACGCCGTGTGGCGTGCCTTTTTAGAGTGTGGTTGGCGTTAAGGAGGCTAGTAGTTAAAGCCCACCAAACGGTGCGATTGCGGCACTTGGTCGTAACACGGGTATTTAGTTTGTAGACCGTACTCGATGAGTGCTGTCGAAGACATAAAAGAAGCTGCGCCATCATACGCATTGAATCGATTAGGCTTGAATTTCAAATCCTGCTCTAACCCATACCAGATAATGTTCTCTATGAACTCGGTCGGGTTTTTCGCGTTGTGACTGACCGTTTTCAAGTTGCCGCCGGCTGGACAAAACCACGGCACCACATTGGTCTGGATTTGTTGGTTAATACTGCCGATGTGCGCGGTCTGCATTCCCCACAAAAACGCTTTGAGCTTGGCGTACTGCTCGGTGCTAGGTTGATCAAGGTAACGGATGAAGTAGGACAGGTTGTCAACCTGTTCCATCTTCTCTTGCTTATATTTTGATAAGTCATCCGATTGATACTTGGTGTTCAGTTTCACGATAAGCTGCTCTAACGCGGGGCTTTTGTGCCACGGCTGCGCCATAGCTGGTAGGCTCACCAACACACTGAGTAAACCGCCTATTATCCATTTCATATGTCACTCCAACCCTCACTAATATAGGCACCATATTAACATAATTTACTATGTGTTTAAATATACAGCGCTGTGTTTTTAACCATTATCTTTAGGCGGCATGAGAGGATAGCCCGCAGCGGGATAATTGGCCACTTCAGTCGATTTAATGGGGGTGGTATCAACTTCCGCCTCGACTTTCTTTTGCACTCCATGATTGCCTTCGACGGTCGGCGTTGGGGTCGTTTGCACCTCATTTTGCAAATGTCCCGCGTAGAGTAAAGCATTCCCTTTCACGTTATGGTAAGTGCTGTCGACAAACAACTCACCACTCTCATTGACCTTAAACATGTCAGCGGCCACCTCCTGTGTTTTGGCTAACGATTGTTCAGCGCCTGTATTAGTCATCGTTTTTTGCTCAGGCGTGAGCGTTGGCGTTTGCCCTAAGTCCTTGGTTTGATACAAAGATTTGAGATCATTGAGTGACGCTTTTGAGGTGTTGATGCCGTATTGCTCCTGAAAGCCATCGGTACGGGTGTAATCCTCAAAAGCGCGCCTAACGTCTTGCATGTCTTCCGGCTGACTGGCGTTCATCAAGCGGCCCACTTCTTTAGGACTATTTTCTTCTAAATATTGCTGGAAACCTGTGATGGCACTGGCACTGAAATTCACCGTGTCGTTTTTCAGTCTCGATTGCATGTGGCTTAGGCTGTCGACCTGTGCGTTCGATTCATTGACTGCGGCCGCGGTTTGTTGAGTGCGCTGCGCATTGATCGCAAAGTCGTGCGCGTATTGCTCAGCTTCACTGCGATTTTCTTTCGCATCGAGTGTGCGGCCTGCGCGCTGCATCTCCGTCGCCCCTTCACTGTATTGCGAAGTCGCTTGGGCTAGGGCTTGTTTCTGCTCCGCGTTCATGTGACTGAATGACTCTCTATCCTCCTCACTCCAACTGGCACCGGCTTTGGCGCTCGTCCCAAAAAATTTCGGGGTGCCCACTTCAACGCCGGCATTTTTCGCCGCCACATACGCCTGCGCTTGATCATGCGTCCAGCCCATGGTCTCAGACACACTCTGAATCGCCGAGTCCATTTTCGAGTGGGATTGACTGATTTGCCCTTCGGTCGACATCGTTTGACCGTCGCCATAAGAGCGGTTTTTACTCCAGTTGTCGTTCCAGCGGTCACTTTGCTGGAAGCCTTTCGAGAAGCTGTCGTTGAAACTGTTCATATTCTGCGTCTGCGCGGTTTTTGCGTCCGAATATTGGTCGTTGACGCTGTTTTGCAGCATGTTCGAGGCTTGCGCTTGCCATAAGGGTTTGGATTCTGCTTCCTGCGCGTTATACAGCCTGCGGCCATCTTCATTTTGTAAGCTCGTAATGCTTGACCCATCCCGTTGTTGAGCGGTGTTCATCCCGGTTCTTAGCAGCATGTTGTCATCAAACTTGTTGGCTGAGGTGTTGTTGAGGCTGTGGTTTTGCATTTGCAGATTACCAAAGTCCATGTTACCGGTGGAAGACGCCGCAGAGACGCGGGCGTTGGTACTGTTGATCATCCCCGCCAGTTGGTAGTTCATGGCTTGCGCAGCGGCCACGCCCCCTTGCAATATTTTCCCCGCAAGCACTGGAATGGTCATCATCAAAAATCCGGCCATGTAGCCGTAGCGCATGTGCAGCTCATCAATCGCATTGCTGTTCGATAATGAAAGTCCTCGCATTGGATTCGCGGTCGCGCTTGAGTGCGACTCAAGAGTCCACGTCATGATCGCATTGAGTATCGCAAACAGGGCCGGCCAAGTGGCGAGGTAGGCGAACGTCTTGATGTAGTTGGTTAGAACCATCTTGGTGAGCGCCGGAATGAGCGCCGCCGCCGCGACCATGAACCCTAGACAGCTAAACAGGGTAAAGAGCATCGTGTGCAACATCGGGATAAACTCTCTGGCCTGCATGCCAAGGGTCGCCCACATCGAGGTTTGTTGCATCTTGTTCGAGGTGTACGCGTAATTCATCGCACTGGCGGACGGGTCGAGGGTGTTGATGCTGTAACGCATCGCGTTCATCGCCATGTTGTGCTTGAGGACATCGACCGCGTTGTTGCTGATACCAATGAATTTCTGATAACTGTTCGACATCGCATTTTTTACGTGCGCCTTATAGGTCGACGCTTTGTCGCCGTGCAGGTAAGTCGCAATCAAATCGAGCTCAATCGCCGCGGAGGTGGTGAATTTGGCCTTGATGTCAGGGTACACCTCTTCGCAGGTTTTAAAGGTTTGATTGAGATCGTTGAGTATCACACCGCGCAGTGGGCTCATGTTTTTGGTATCTAAGAAAGCAAACGTGTCCGGCGCGTTCATGAGTGCGTTCCAGGTGTACTTTTTATTGATTTGGATGTCGCCAATAATGCAGTTTTGGAAAAAGTCATTCCATAAACGGCGCAGCGCCACGTCTTTTAAATCACTTTGACGCGACAGCTGATACAACTCGGACCCAAACATCATGCCGGTGCGACCGTAACGCTCATCGTCGGTGGTGGTAAAAATGGACTCGATGGCGTCGGCTGTACCGACCATCATGGTCGAAAAGAACCACGTCGGCAGGGCAATGAGATAGGGCACGTTGGCCACCGAATACCCCGCCGTTGGCTCGGTCTTATCGATGACTTGCATGGTGACGGTTTGTTTTATCAACATCGAAGGCACCAGGGCGAACACAATGGCCCAAATGTAAATGTGTTTGGGGTTACGTGTCGCCACAAAGTACGCGTAGGTCATCGCGGCGCCTATCATTAAAGAGATGGACATCATTGAGGCGAACGATTGGCTGACAAAAAAAGTGGCGATGGCATTGAGCGCCTTTTGTATCGCCGCGCCTTGGGTGTAAGTGTAATATTCGAGTGTCACATTAGCCTCCAAAGGACAGGTTCTGCAGCAGTTGTTTGTTGATTTTGCTCATCGCTTCCGAGTCGCTCTCTTTATACGCCTGCGTCAATTGCTCTTGGGTCAATATCACGCGTTTCGCTTTGTCTGAGAGTCCATTGGTGAAGTCGCGAGCGCGATCGATGTCTGACATGATTAAAGCGATGTCCTTGCTGTCCACTTGCGTGTGGTTCAGTGACGTGGTCACCACCGTCAGCATGTTTCTGAGGTAGCGGGTCAGCAACTCAACCGAGATGACGCGCGCGTACGCCGAAAAGTTCGGGTAACGGTTGCTTCTGACTGAGCCGATGAACACCGCCAGCACCGGCGTGTCGGTGTACTCCAAAAAGCTTTTTTGATTGTCGGTGAGCCCCGTATCATTGGCGACACTGATGTATAAGGCTTCTAACGTTTGACGAATACGCACTTCGAGCCCTTTGTCTTGCGCTAAAGTCAGCTCTTTTTTCTGCGGAGACAAACAGGCTTTCTCATCGGTGTTATCACACTTGTAATACTCAATCTTCCCCCCTTTGAGCATCGCGTCCACTAAGTTATTGTTGTCCGCTAACAAGGAGGCGTAGTATTTGGGGCGACCGTTTGCGTCATAAATATACGTCCCTGACAGGCTCATCAAAAATTCAGCCAGCGCTTTATCTCCGGCTAACCAGCCATTTTTAAGCGCCGCTGACCAAACGATGTTGTGGCTGGTCTTGGCGATGTCTTCCAACCCAGCGCTGCCATCCGCGCGAGCGCGTGCGACCTGTGCGTTCGACTGACCGCCCACACCACACTCCACTTGCGCGCCGACCCAATCATCAAATACGTTGCCTTTGGTGCCGATGGTGGCGCAGACGTGCTTTTTCGCCGCCGGACCGCCAAAGGTAGCGGCCAGTCCACTGACCCCCGCCTGCGCCGCTTCACAAGAGTTGATCGACTGATTGAGAAACTTATCGGCAATGTTTTGCAGATTGTCACGAATTTGTTTGATTTGTGGCGCCCAGACTTGAAGCGCCAGGTCGACCGCAAACGGCGCCGCGTTTTGCACCACCGCTTTGCCAAATTGCACGAGACCGTCGGCGTTGATATGAGAAAATCCCCCCATGAAGGCGTCAATCCCGCCACAACCCATTGAGACCTCGGGCAAGTGCACGCTCATGAGCTGCGCACTTTTTATGGGGGTGCGAGCATACAAAGAGCCGCCATTGTAATAATTCGCGGCTTGGCCTTTGAAAGCATTGGGGTGGGTGACATTGGCGTTGTAACCGAGACCATTAAAAAAACCGTCTAACGACGAATTGACGCCGCCGGCGTAGGAAGCGCCAGTGAGTAACCCGCTGAGCATTAAAGCGATAAGACGGGCTCGCCCTGGTGGGGTGTGGTGAGGTCGGATCATCGTATGGCCTCTAAGGTGTCGGCATCGCTTAAAATGTGGCGAATGCTGGTTTCTAACTGCACCTCCGACACATCGCCAATAGACACGCGCACAAACTTCTGAGAATTGACGTTTATCAAAAACGTCGCGGGTACCGTGATGTTGCGGGGATTGTCAAAAAACATCTGACTCACCGCGGGCGTCGCCGGAATAGGGACGGGGTAATGAGGAACGGCTTGGCCATCCAGCGAAAAGGCGTACGTCTGCAGTTGTTGCCGATGGGTCACTCGTTTGAGTTTCGGTGCAAAACGGTGGCAATAAGGGCAATCACTGCGAAAGAAGAACACCATCGCGTAATCGTCATTGGGCGCAGCCTGCACCGTAGCGAAAGGCGAAAGCAGCAAAAAGAGTAAAGTAAGGGTGCGTATCAACATGATGATGTTCTCTTGGTTTACCGTCATTTAAGGACGTGAAGGCGCAAAACAGGGGAGAGATTTGAAGCAGCAAGACTCTGCGCGCTAAAAATCGGGCGTTTGATAGTCATTGGCGACGTTGTAGAAACGCCCCAACAACGCGGTTTGTGAAATAAACCCGTAAGCGAGCGGCTTCATCTCACCCGTATTGGGGTTGACTAAAATCAGGGCAGGCGCATAAGGCACCTCGACTTTGTTGTCGTTATTGCGGTTATCTCGAATGCCGGAGACAAAGGTCTTATCACGCGATAATCCTAAAATCTCAATCCCGTGCGTATCGGAAAAGGCTTGCAGCGACGGGGCCAATTGCTGACTGAGACTGTCTTGGCCGTCATACACAAAGAAAAAACCCCAACCTTCGTCGCGCATGTGCGCCACGGCGTCGATTTTCTTCTCCCGTTCGAGCTTGTGATAGGTGCCGCGCGCCGCAAATTCAGCCGGGCGATCTTTGAGGTAAGAGAGCTCAGGGTGTTGGAGTAATACCTTTTTGAACGTCATGCCCGTTTCACTGGTGCGCTCACCAATGTATTGGTGAAGTTGCATGACCGTCTTGAGCTTGTCCTCGTCTTTCGAATGGATGGTGGCGTCGTTGAGCGCTTCCTTGTACGTCTCATGAAACCAGTCCATCTGTTCGGTAGCGCTCATGATCCTCGTGGTGGTATTGGGCTCAAGGGGTTTTGGGGGCGGCGGGGTGAAGGTTGGGGCCGCATGGGGCTCGTTATACCACTTCCAACCTTGCGGGTTAGACGAGGCTTGGGCGCTGAACGCGCCCATCACTCCCAACATCAGGGCGACCCTCACCAAAGGGGTCGAAAAAGAGGGCATCACGTTATGGATCTCCTAAAGCACTGGATAACCGATGTTGAATTTCTTGGCTAGACGGCAAGTGGGTGTTGCTGTTCATCTCACCAAAGAAATCCGAGAAATCGATATCTTCAAAGTTAATTTGCTGCATTTGCTCTGGGGTGATCGCCCCGCAGATGGGCACTTTGGCGGTGCCCAAGCTCAATCCCAGTTGGTCGCGCGTTCCTTGCTCTTGAATAATGCGCGCCAATAAGCTGTCGAACACGCAATAGGTTCTCTTCTTGCGTAAGCATTGTCCGAGCACTTTTTCTGCGCAGTAACTGCCGAGATAAATGGTCAATTTGTCATCTTTCGCTTTACCCAGGGCTTTTTCTTCTTCGCTGCACTGCGCGAGCCCCACATCGGTGCCCCAACCGCCATCTTTACAGCAGTCCGAAATGCCGAGCATTTTTTTTGTGCACTTCTGACCTTGCCCAGTAAAGATGAGAGGCGGATCACCGAGCCCTTCTGCCGCTTTGGCCAGCGCCGCTAAAGCCGCCGCCGATTCATTAAAATCACTGGAGGGCTCCGGCGTGCCCGCATAGCAATCACCGTCGAGACAAAAACTTTCTTCGCCACAGGTTAAGTTGGTGGCGCTGCAGCGCTTCTCTGGGCAGGATTTTTTGAGCTCTTCCTCGATGCACACGCCTTTTTGTTTGGCACTGCAATGCGTCGCGGTGGTGGTGCAATCGGTCGGCAGCGCATTACACGTATTGTCCCTAGAGCATTGGTGGTTAACTTGGTACTTCCAGCAATCGAGCGTGGTGGGTACGCCGTTAATTCGGTGTGTGCCTCGCCCCTCTACACAAGTTTGCGACACGACTTGACACTCACTTAATAGGTTGCAATGAGTGGTCCAGGTGAGGGTGTTTTTGATGCAGTTTCCGCCTGAAAGCGTGAAGTCAGAGCGACAACTCAGTGTCGCAGCAACAGTGGTGTTAACAAGTTTACAAGCCTGTCTTCCTTGTCCTGGCTTTAAATAATGGCCTCCGTAATTAGCCCAAGTTGAAGTGCGAAGGTGGTAACGGGTACCCTCCCAGAAAATGAAGGCAGAACCTTGCGTACCTACTTGGAAGCCATACTTGATTCGTCCATAAAAACTCTCATAACGGCAGTCTTCAGTTGGTATCACGCATAACCTCCCTTGAAGAGTTCCTCTTGAGCAACTGTAAATCACAGGAGACGTGACCGCGGTGAACGTCGGCATTTTAGTGCAAGGCACGGTGTTATTGGTCGGTTGACGACACACTTTGGGAATGTCATCGATGACGCATTGTGTCGCGTTATCACAATCCACGTATTGATTGGATAAGCCATGAGATATCTCATAAGCATTATCCTGGACCATGAGCGCAAATTCATACGCGGGGTCGCTTTTCACATCCGGTCGGCCTTTATCAAAACGGGTTTGCACGGCTTGCGCCTTATCATTGGACTGATAATGAGTGCGCGCGTTCGCGTCCATATTGCCGTCGTTCAGCTGAGCCTGCTCAGGGTTACGCAGATCATTGTCACACCCTTGCCCCGCGCAGTAATCTCCCACATCGAGCTTCCCCTTCGCCGTTGAAGGGATATTTTTCTGTGCGCTTTTCACCCAATCTACATTGTCGTAATAATGGTCGCCTTGGCTTGCGAATGCGCCGCTAACGATGGCCAGGCTCGCGATCAATAGAACGTGTTTCACGGCTGCCTCCTTAAGACGGCATTCACCACCTCGGGATTGTCACCACGAGCCAATTGATTCAGCGCATCGGGGATCGATAGGTTGCCTTTAATGAGGTCATAGTCCGTTTCATTGCAAGGCTGCTTGGGTAAGCACTTGCCGGGTTTTACCGCCACAAACGTTGGCACTTCAGTCACCGAAAAGGTCCGAAACCACTCAGGGTTAATGGCAAAACCACTTTGAATGGGTTGGTCTGGTTGATGGATTTTCAGTAGCGATTGAATGCGCCTTGCGGTCGCCGGAAAACCGCTTGGCAACACACCGCGTATCACCAAAGGCACTTGCCATTGCTCACTTTGTTTTAAAAGCGCGCGCAAGGACGCCTCTGGCATGGTCAAAGACACAAACACCATGACCCCCGTTGGGGCAGCTTTGGGGTTTTGCGTTGGCTTGGGAATATCAATGACGCGCTTAAGGTGTTGGGGTTTGAGCTTGTCTTGCCAAAAACGTGCCATGGCTTTCGCATCGGATGCTATCTCATCGCTGGCGCGTAACTGGGATTGAAGATGACGTTCGAGCTCTGACGGCATGGCTGTTTGCAACATTGTTTTTTCAAGCTCGGTGAACGCTTGAAGCTCTTCTTGAGTGTACGCGTGACACTGCGTCGCCGCGCACAAGGCAGCCGTGGCGACTAGGGAGTGCAAGGGGGACATAAAAACCTCAAATAAATAAAAGCTCCACGCAAGCGTGGTACTCCTTTTGACGGGGCAGGCAAGCCTACCCAGCCAAAAGCGAGCTCAGGTTAAAGAAACACGCAATTGCGCTTACGCCACTGAACGTAACCGAAGTTATCGCCCGTAGTGGGGTTATCGTGGCCCATTTCCCAAATGGTGGTCGTCGTGGTGTAAGGGTGACACCATGCGGCGTCCGTGATCGGCGCGCTCATTTGATAACGGTATCGAGACTTGGGTAAGATTGGCGTCGGGTATTGATAACAGACCGCCCCATCTTCGCCGCGCGTCTCCCACACCATCCCTTGCCGGTGCAATTTGTAATTGAGCCGCTCCATAATGAGGGTGCCCGCTTGTATCGGGGTGTCTCGATAGTTGGTGTTGCCCGTTAACGGATAAGCGCTGCCTTGAGAGCCCAAACACCAAAACAAAAAATCAAACGGGAGCACCACATTGGTCGTGGTGGCAATGGACTCCGGTACGCACGCTAACTGCGCAATGGGGTTACCAAACAAAATCGCTTCGGGGTTTAAGATAAACGCCAGCTCGTCGTCGTCCCACAGAGGGTCGACCTCGGTCAGGTAGGCTACATCAAAGTTATCGGTGGCCATGCACGCCGCCGATTGCATCAATTGAAGCCAGTAGATGAGGGGGTATTTGTACCAGTGCGCGTGATAAAACCCGCCATCACTCGAACCGGAATCGCGCGCGGTGGTTCGACCGCCGAGTTTTTGCTGATTGGCGCCGGCCAGTTGCATCCCCATATTGACCATGCAATAAGGCACCCGCGTCACATCGGTCAGCGCGTACGGCTCCCAATAACCAATGTTTAACCCAATTTGCATGAAAATCGGCGGCGGTTTTGGGCAAAACGAGATCGGCATTGTGGGGTTGTTGGTGTCAGGGTAAATGGATGGAATGAGGGGTACAGAGCCCAGCGTCATCGGAAACAGGCAGCTCCAACACACGTCGGTGATGGGGTTGATAAATCGGCTGACGCACGCGGGCCCTCCGGCCTTCGCGGTCGAACTGACCAACAGTGACCCACACAGAACAAGTAACCCGAATAAAGGTCGGATTTTCATGGTGACTCTCCCACAACAATGTGTTGCACATCAAACTCTTGAACGCGCCATGCGTGCCCCGACTGCTCGACAAGACTGGGCACCGCTTGGATGTGAAGCCGGTCGCTGAGCGTCCCTTGTTGGTCGAAGTACATGCGGGTATTGAATCGTTTAGCGGCTTGATTAGGGCTACCACCGGTTAAAATGTAGCGAAGGGGTTTGGCGTGCTCTAGGTTGGCCACGAACTCAACTTGCTTGGCATCGCGCGCATCAAAAAAAACCAGCACGTTTGAATACTCAAACTGCGGTAATTTTGCGCCCGTTGGCCAAGTGCGGGTATCAAAGGGATTTACTCGCGTCCCCGCTTTGGCAAAGACTCGCCCCTGGGCGTCGGTTAAATCCTTGGGCACCGTGATGCTGGGATCCACCAAAAACGTTTTGGGGGTGGTCGTGGTCGATAAGGAAAGCGGCGGCGGCGTTTCCACGCTTTGTTTCACTTGCTCAGCAAACTCGGTGTGCATTTGCTCAAGTTTACCCGTTGCCTTGAAGTGTTTAAGCCGCGCCTCTATCCACGTCAGCATGTCGATTTCGCCAATCGGGAACGTCGATCCCATTCGACCTAAGTCCTTCGCCACCGCCCCTAACGAAAGCAGCAGGGCGAAGACCATCATCAGGTGTCGCATACTGACTCCTACGGCTCATAGCGCTCAACAATGGCACGTTGGATGTGCGCGGTGATGTCCGGTGTGCCGCCGACGACCGCGGCGCTGACCAACACCACTTGCCCTTGCTCAGTGGCGTAACGTGCCACTTCTTCGTTCATGACGTGGGCAAAGTGCGCCAATTTATCCGTTTGCTCCGGCAGAGAAAGGGGGGATTTCAGCAATTCTTTATGGTATTGGTCGAGGGTGCTTTTTACGTCCATGCTGACTAAGGGAGGCGGCGACTCCAGCGCTAAGGTGGTCACCACCGAGGAGGCAATACTCACGCACGCCACTATAAATAGGCCGTGTAAATCAAACGTCATGGGAAACCCCTTGTGCTTTTTGTTGAAGCGCTTGCTGATAGTCGGCGATTTCTTGACCGTAGAAATGTTGCGCGGTCGCTTCTATCGCTTCGATACTCGGCATGCCTTGTTTCACTAAGTTTTCGCAGTATTCAAATTCGGTCGCTTCGGTGCTGTAGCACGCTCGCGTAAACGGATCGGAAAACACGCGGTGATAGGTGGTGTGGCCACCGGCTTTGATGCGCACGCAGCTGTACCCGGCGTCCCCAGCTCGTGGGAAACTTTTGATGATCCCTTGTTCCATTTCGTTGAACGCCTTGGGGTTGTCTTGCAAAAACTTTTCAAAGCCTTCGCCTTGGCGCAGCGTAATGTGAATGTCGGAATTATCGTAAGAGGCGCGCGCTTCTTCGTTCACAAAAAAGTCCCCAATACCTTGGGTCACCGTACAAAATGATCCCCCAAATTTACGCGCGGTTCGATAACCGGTGTTAATGAAACTGCGCGTCTGGGCATTGGTGCCTGACATCAAGCTCCAGGCCTCTTCGATGATGCACATTTTGGGGGTTGAGCGAGAGCCTGAGAGGTACATCTGCTGGTTGATGGACACAATCAGCGCAAACACCACCGGACGCAGCACATCTTCAGGGAACCCTTCAAGCTCTAGGGTGGTGATATCCACCGTGGGATCGAGCATTGAAGGCTTATTGAACGTGTCGCCATAAATGCCCTTTGCGCAATATTTATTCAGTTGTACGGCGATGTCTCGAATACGGCGATCGTGGCCATGTTCATCGGCCAACGTAAACAACTGCGCTTGGACGTCATCCACAATCGTTATCGTGCCATTGTCCTCCCACGCCCGTAAAATGGCGTCACCCAGCACCGCCATCTGATAGCCTTCCAATTCAGCATGAGGCGACGCGATGGTCGCGAACAAGGCGGTGATGTTGCTGAGCGCTTCTTTCATCGGGTCGACGTTCTCTCCGTCAACCGGCTCGTGATGCGCGCTGTTTTTGACTTGTTCTAGATGGGTGAACGGATTAAGGAAAATATTGGTGTGATTGAGGTAGGTGCCCCCGAGCATCAAGGTGAGCTTTTTGTAACTGTCCCCTTTGTCGAGGATCCAACACTTCCCCCCTTTGGCGTAGACGCTGCGCACCAAGCCCTGGGTAAAAAAGCTTTTTCCCGCCCCCGAGCCGCCGGTTAAGGCGATGTTTTTGTTGTCACTGCCACAATGAAAGGGATCAAAAAACGAGATTTGCCCGCGCATCGTCGGCAGCAACATGCCACTGACCAGGCGTTTAAAATCGAGCACCATCGGAAAGAAATTGACCACGTTGGCACTTTTTAACGTTCGGACGCGACCCGCTCGACCACAATCCTCCCACACGCCTTCGCTCATTAAAAACGGCAGCGCACTGAGCACGCTTTGACTTTGCATCATGATTTGCTCTTTGATGTCGAGTCCCGTGGCCGAAAACGCTTCTTTGGCCGATTGTACATCATGGCGCTGCTGCGCTTTATGGGTAAACAAGGTCAAGTTCAACACCATCGAGCACACCGAGGTCGCTTTGTCGGCCAACCCCTTTTGCAAGGTCGTGCGCTCTTCCAACTCTTCACCCGCGGTGGGCGAAAACATGGCCATCGGAGATTTCAGTGTTTTGGTCAAATCATTAATTTTCTTGTTGTTCTCGTGCTCAAAATTACCCGTGACGTTGTGACGAAAACTCAACGACAACACATGTGGGCACGTCAACATGCGCGAGACATTACGAATTGATGCAAACGCTTCGGGCATCGCGTACAACCGAAAGTCGGTGGGGGCTCGAGAGAGTCCCATGCACACGGTGCGCCCGCGCGTCTCTTGACCGAAAGGATTGGTGTGACGCGTTGCAATGTGATCCCGTTTGATGATCATCTCGGTATCCGGCGACAGCACTTGGCGGTTGATCGGGTCGAACGGGTTATAGTCACGCTCAATCGGGCGGTCTTGTTTGGCATCAAAGTTCAAGAGATCACCCGCAAAGGTAATGAGCCCTTTGGGGTCGACCCGCGCGGTCTCAACACCGAGTTGCAACAGCGCCGTTTCCATCGCCGCGCGCACGTCATCCAACTTGTCGGTCTTTTTCTCTTTCGTCGACACGAAGAAATACGCGTCGTAATCGCGCAAATCAAACTTATGTCGCTGACGGTGGAAAAAACCTTTCGCCGCAGAAAACCCCGCGTAGCGCACTTCTTCTTCGGCCAAACGTTGGCAAATGCCGCCTCGCTTGGCCATGATGTCCCCATTGGCTTCTAAGTAATGTGCGACTCGATTGTGACCAAACATCGACAGTTGATAATCCCACTTATCGCCTTGAGGGAAATCCATCACCATCTTGTTGAGCGACATCACCAATTCGTCATTGGCCCCGCCAAGCACCGTCAGCTTAAGCGCAAAGCCATACGATTTTCGGTTATGAAAGAGTTGGGTCTGCGCATCAAAGTCGCGGTACGGCAATTCATGATGGAAGTGGTTTTGATGCTGATTGGCGTCGGCGACTAAACCGCCAAGCCCCAACGAAGGTTTACGTTTCAACAGTTGACTGAGCATGCTTAATCCTTCCAGATAGCATTAGCGGGACGCCCAGACCAACGACTTTCATCGAGTATCACGTAAATATCCGTGGTGTCGACGTAATGCCCGAGCGTGTCCGTGAATGGGAAAATGGTGATCTTTCTCACCGTATCTTGAGTGCGTTTAGGCACCCCTTGACGATCGCGCCGTGGCAACGTTAAGAACACATTGTCAGGGGCCGCCTGCGCCGCAGACACTGGGGAGGTCCCCATCGGTTGGCGCCGTATCTCATCCATGGTGGTGCAACCGGATGTGCCGCCCACCTGCGTACAACTGAAATCTTCGCCCAGGCCTGCCGCGCAGCCACCGAGCAACAAGGGTAAAAACACAATGAGTTTGTGCATGACGTTTCCTTATTTTTGACCAAACGGCGACGACGGCACTTGGATGCCTTGCGCGTTGATTTGGTTCGCTAATGGGTTCTGAGTCACGTTGCTGATCACTTCCATGAGTTGATTCGATTGAGAGGACTGCTCTTGGGCTTGGGCCTGTTCATACTCGGCCGCTTCCAGCGGATCGAGCGGGAACCCCTCCAGAAAGACGATGTTGACCACCGAGCCTGGATTGATTTCAACAATGGGGTGATACATCTCTGCCAGCCCGATGTAGTAATCGGCCAACTTCGCGCCCACCGACGCGGTGGCATTCCCCAACAAATTGAGGCCAATGTCTTGGCCCGAGACGCTGCTCGTTGAGCCAAGCGCCGAGGTAGACGTGGTTTCCGACAAACCTTTACCGGCTTCCCCAAGCCCCGTCAAAATGCCAGAGATGCCGGCCATCTGTACCACTTTGCCATTTTTTAAAATGGTGGTACCGCGAATGCCGTTACGACCAAAATTGAACACCGTGCCTTTGACCGCCACGTCTAAAATGTCTTTATTGTCGAAGATGCAGCTCATGCGGTGAGTCCGAACTATGCCCCGTGACGATGAGATCTCCCCGTAGGTCGCCCCTGTGATGGTGCAATCTTTGAGTTTGGAGGGCTTACCATTGGGTAAGATGCCGTTGTTCAAGGTCTGAAAGACCATGGGGGTGGTATCGCCTTGCCCTAAAACGCCCGCATTCGCGTCCGCGCCGCCCGTCACGACCGCCGTGACAAACGTGCCCGTCGGAACATAATTGTCCGTGGTTCGGCGGGGCGCTTCGGTCTCTTCCTGCCACGAAAAATCGGTGCTATCAAACTGATGCTGAGCAAAGGAGCGTTGCTGGCGTGGGGGGTAAGCCAGAGTGTCGAGGTTGGGGTTGTTGTCTGAGGAAGGCAAAGGCCGAGGAGGGAGCCTCGCTTGTCCAAACGTCTCATCGCCACCCACCAGGGGATACGCGGCCTCACCGCCATCATTGAACCCATCCACAGGCGGTGAGGCCGGGCTTTGCATCGCCGCCATCTTCGCTTTCAGCTCGTCCACCGTGCTTTGCATTTCACGCCGCACCTTGTCTTCCACCAAAGACGCCGTGTCCAACTTGGCGCTGCGGATACGCTGCTCGGTCTCTTTTTTAAACCCTTGCATCTTCCCTTTCAGATCGCGCATCTCTTTGGTGAGCGTGGCAATCAACATCTGTTGCTGAGTGAGGGCCGACTGGTTGTCTTTTTCTGTGAAGCCTTTATCCACGATGGCCCCAAACTCCACCGCTGTCGTGGGCGCCACTTTGACCGTTTTAGGGCGGGTGTACTGGTACACCCCAAGGACAGCCAACACGAGAAACAAGACAATCACGGACGTAATGTGTTGATTGCGCTTGGTGGTCTCGGCGTTGATGTCTCCGCCACGGTCAAAATCGCCCTCTTTATCGCTAAAAAAGCGTTCTCTGAATTTATCGAACATCGCTCACCCCTCCACCCGTGACCAAGTAAAGCTGAGTGCTCTCGTTGGGGCCAAGCGTTAAACGGTCGAGCGCCGCACTGCGCGCCGCGTAACTGTAAAACTGCGCCGTGGTCAACGTGACGGTCTCATTAGAGCGGTTTTGGACCTCGTAAATGATCCCCGAGTAGTCTTGCCCGACAAACACCACTTGCGGAATAAAGGGTAAAGCGCCCTCGTCAGGCGGTAACGTGTCAGGGTCGACCGGATGCACGGTGAAACCGGAAACTGGCGTCCCATCGAATTGCCAATGCATCATTTGCTTAGTGAATTCGGCCAGCGCTGAGGGGTAATCAAACGCACGGTCGAACACTGAAGGTTGTTGACGCTCTCTGTCCGAAGGTAAAAACTCCGTCACCACCGACGGCGTCGCTTTAGGGCTCACAAACAGTGAGAAGACCCGCCCCTTACTGGTCGTGACGTGAACATTGAACGGCAATTGAATGTTGATTTTCAGCGACACCGAGCCCGTCTTATCCTTTTGATTGGCGGTCGTGGTACAAAAGCCACTGGGGCAGGTGATGTTGACGATTTTATCGTCCTTGACCATCAAACGGTTGATGTTAAGGGAAGACAGGGTGACGGGGATGGTATCCCCATCGTTAAAATCAATTTCTCGTTTCGCCACATTGTCGGCCAGCGATAACGGGCTTGATAAGGCCGCCAGTAACGGCACTAAGGTCAGCAGGCGTTTCACGAGGGTTCTCCTTCTCTTTTAATGCCAATCAGCTCCAGTACCCCATGGGGATACGCCATTTGCACGACATACGTGACTTTTTCAGGCGCTAAGTCGCGGTCACCCACAGACTTGTAGAGCGTGCCGGTCTGTTTAAACTGCATCGTTCCCAACGCCACTAAGGCGCCATCTTTATCCGCCACAAATCGACTGGAGATGTTGCTGGTCGTGATTTGTTGCGCGTCCGACAGCAAGGTCGGTTGAACAGCCGACCAGGACTCAGCGGGCACATAATCGAGCAGTAACCCGTATTGACGGGAGACGCTGGCGGGGGTGATGTCGTATTTCAGGTGCAAGAAGTAACTGCCCATCAACATCAAATACGACTCATCCACATCACCATTGGACACCGAAAACGCTTGTGAGAGCGTCGGCGGAACCAGCGTTCGGCTCTCTTTGAGTGAGAGGTAGGTCAACGCCGCTGCGAGCACCACACAGGCGAAGCTGGCGGTAAAAAAGCCCACCGCTAAAAACACGTTGAGCATTTTACTCATCGCCAACAGGTCTTTTTTGTTCGAAATTTCCATACGACTCCTTAAGACAACCAATAGCGTTTAATCGCCGGTGGGGTATGTTTGAACAGCATTTGGTTAATCGAAGCGCTGCCCCACCAATAAAGGGCGTAGGCGACGATGTGTTCACCGTATTGCGTTTTTATGTATCTCAATCCCATAAACCAAGCCGCCGCGAGGACAAAACCAATCGCGTAGTGTTTGGCAAAAAAGCCAAGCGCAAAGATGCACACCGCAGGAAGGAGCTCTTCTCTTGGAAGGCCGCACAGGCGTTTGCCTGAATTGAGGTACTTGGGAATCGCGTAATACTGCGCTTTATTTTCCATGTCATCGCCGCCTTATGATTACGCTAAGCCAACCAGTGGCTTCACCACCTCCCAGAACATCATGCCGCCCGCAAAGCCACCGACGGCGCCAAACCAGTTGCGCGATGTAATGCCGACCACCGCCGCGCTGAGCGCGGAAAAGCCGAGCATCGCGGTTTCAATCCCCGAATCATCGCCCGCGGTTTCTTTCACCATGTCTTTACCCGTGGCAAATAAGTCGGCGGCAAGTGCGGGCTGGGCCAGGGCAACCGATAGAATGGCCACGCCTGCCAGCCATGGCAGGGGTTTAAGGGGTGTTTTTTTGACTTGCATAGGAAAGTTTCCTTGTTTCTAAGAGAACAAGACGCCGCGACGCGACGCCAAAAAGCGACCAGCCGAAAGACCGGAAGAGTTTACTCACGCGGTTAAGCGCAAAAGAGAATAGATAAAGGAGGGGTTCCCCCCGTATTATCTCCTTGCCGGATAGACAAGAAGGCGTGGTATTTTTAATGCGGTTTGGCTTTTCAATGCTCACTGACGGTCGATAGGACACAGAGTGTTTTGGGCGAGACGCTTACAAGACTGACTCCCCAGTGAGTTAAGTGTTGGCATCACTCACAGTTTGACTGTGAACAGATGGTTTTCTATGCCGTTTTCAGGGGTAAACCTCTGTCTGGTCAGTGAGCATTGAAAAACATTTACCCTATCCGCTGACGCGGTACTCCTTTTGTCTCAATAAGAGGCTTCGCCTCGTTATCGCAGCCAAAAGCGAGTGAATGGCCAAGCCTAGCGCACGGTGGTTGCTCAGTTAATTGAACTTTCTCCTGTGTTGTTATGCTTGTCCGCTGCGTAGAGCGCAGTTTGCGCGAGAGCACGATACGTTTGGGATAGCGCGCCTTGCTCGTCTTGTGTTAAACGCACCCCGTTGGCCGGAATAGCGGCTTGCTCGATGACATCAACCCAAAATCTAAGCTCTTGAATGGCGGTCATTTTTGATTTCATGGGGTCGCTCCTCTGCGTGGTTTATTTTGGTTCTCTCCAAAGCCCACTGTAGAAGTAGGCTTTGGAGATTGTCTCTACCTGACCGCCGAGACAGTAGGCGGGGCTTATTCACATTTCGGGTCATTCACACAGTTCAGCCATACCAGCTTATGCACTTCCATTATCTATAGGTCATGCATCCGGTCGCCATAGCGGTCAATAAGGTCTGTTTCAGTGAATTCCTGTCCTCCGTCACTGGTTTGCTCGGAGTGACCCACACAAAACAAGTTCCGTGTTAAGTCGTTCATGGCACAAGTTGTTAAAGAGCAAATCGACAATCGTTTTGATGTCATTGATCCCATTCGGGGATCTTTTTTTGGAAAAAATTACGGTTTATCTTTGGGTACTTCCCAGTTCACACCGAACACATCAAGGTGGTGCTCTAGGCGAGCTTGGGCTTCCGCGCGTTTTGTACGGCGATTGTGAGCCGTTGAGCTCTCCAGAATTTGGTTATGTTTGCCTGAGAGTTTCACGTTGACGTGTGTACCTTTAGGGCTGGATGATTTTTGGCTCAAAACGGCGTCGCCCATTGCTGCTATTTAACATAATGAATATAATGCGAACCAATTTAAGATATTGAAAAATAAGGATATATTGAGTATATTTTTGAGGGTGTGGTTGAAAATAAAGCGGTTAGAAAAATATAAAGGCTATGAAATTTATATTAATGAAGTATAATATGTGATTACATATCACAGATTTTAATGATGGTATGTAACTTATTGATATAACTACGTATAATATTCATTATGTTAAACGATTTTGTGAAAATGTGATTTAAGGCTTGAGCCCCATAAAGTAAGTGCGCTATAATTAGCGCAGATTCTTAAAGTGAAAAGTGCATTACATAGCACGCTACTACATAGTTTTCTATGTAGTGTATTTTTTAAGAATTGAGAGTGTGTTAGGGGTGAGATCCTAACTATATAGCATTCGCAAAGCAGCCGTTCTCCCAGAAGTGAACGGCTTTTTTGTGCCTGAAATTTAAGCATTTGATCTTTCTGACGATCTTGTGTAAATTAAAAGCTCATTGTTTGGACCCTCAATCCAAACAACCCTAAAAACCTTCTGGAATCAAAATATGAAGAATCCCATTGTGTCTTGCCTATGGCAAGTGACTCTCAGACTCCAGACCTCAGTATTTACCGCATTGACATCAGATCCTCACATTCTGATCTCGTTGGGTTATGGCTTAGAGGGCGAGTCTCATGTTTGCAGATAACCTTGCACCAGCGTTAGCCAAATCCCAATACGACAAAGCGTACCGTTTGATGCGTAAAGCGCGTAAGCGTGAACTCATTGAGATGCACCATGACGTGCTTAATCCTAAGCCTGCTCAATCTGAGACAGAGCTTGACCAGGACGATTATGCTATCGGCTTTAAGGCTCGACGTTTGCTTCGTAGTGGTGACGTGGTCAATCTTCCCCACGAGTACGCTTTTATCTTGAAAGCGTGCCAAGAGTTTATCAATAATCCACAACGGTTTCCTGCGCTATTCGCTTGGGGAGGCGCGGCGATCAATAACATCCAATGCCGAACGCTGATTGCCAAAGTATTGGCTTGTATCTTACCTAACACGGATTTGATTGGTGGCCGTATTGGTGTGCCGACCGAAGCCGGTTTGAAAACCATCAGCTATGACCAGCTCCAGGAAGACTACGCGTTACGTTGGGGCGAGTATATCTCACCGAAGTCGTTCGCTAAGGTGATTCGATACTTGCAACGTGCGACTTACTTGTACAGCGAGCGCATTAATGTGTGCGTTGATGATGCCGAAGGTACGGTGCGCAGCGCAGCCGCTTACAAGCAATTCACAGAAGCCTTCTTTAGAGACATTAAAGTGGTGCGCTATCCTAATATTTGCGAGTTGATCATCGCCTCTCGCAAACGTATGGAAAAGAAAGGCTTGCGTTTTGACTGGCTAAACTTCCGTACCATTGCTTCTGGCATTCAGGAGATCTACAACGCGACGCGCTGTAATGATTTTGCTAAGAACGTGGCCAACCTGTTCATAGCAACGCCCCACCACTCCCCTTCTCCACACTAGCTATAGAGAGGTATCCGCTTAACGGCGGAGGGTTTTGCACGTCTGTAGCGCATTTTTGGTTAAAGATTCACCAATCCTTCCCGTGTTTACCAAAGTTTAACCTTTATGCTCGTCCCCTACCGATCGTTTTGAATCGTCTTTTCATGTTAAATCTAAAAGGGGGTGCAATAAAAGAGTATAAGAAAAGAGCACAAAGGTGGCATTAAAAAATGGACTGCGGTTATGTGTACTACGTAGTTAAACTTCGTATATAAATAAATATTTAGATAAACATTAGATAAGAAGTTAAGGTTCACACTGGCTGCTACATGCTTGTATGTAGAGCCAGTGTGAAGCCGACAAGCGATAGCGCGTCAGTCTCATACTCAAGTCTAGCTTGATCGATCCTACAACAACAGTCGCTTCGCTCAATGGTACCCACAGCCAGCATTAAACCAGGATGAATTAAAAAAGAACAACGCCATCGCTGGCTGCGCTGGATCTTTCTTTTGTCATTCGACAGGAAACTACTGAGCATATACATAAAATTTAGTGGAACCACCAAAATAACCACGAGTCAAATCAACCAACAACGTACGTCTTACTCGCTTCGCTCGCGCATTCTAGCAAGGCGAAGGGCAATTTTCGTGCCGTTGGTATGATCTATTCATTAAACTTAATCTGGAGGATAAGTCCTTATCTTACTCACTTCGTGAGCGCGTTCTGGTATTCGTCGCACAGCGACTCATGGGACTGAAAGTGACAGGGTAACCGCCTTGATTTTCTGCGAAGATATTAAAGGTTGATCTGTGAATAGAGCTTACAAAAACATTGGTGATCACAATCATTATAAGGATTACTCTAGCTGATAAATGCCCCATTGCGTGTTTCGAACAAGGTTCTACATTACGGCTAGTAGCCCATTATGCTATAAATTATCTAATGTCATTTTTTAATCGAGAAACGACTTATGAACAAGAAAAGGTTGTCAGAAAAAGAACTACTTGATGGTATCACACCCGATACTACCCATGCTGATGAGCTTGCAACGGTATCATGGGATGAACTAGGGCTAGAGTTCTCAGAAAGCGAATATAAAACCGCTATGAAGAGAATTGAATCCCTGTTTGATGTGGCTGAACCAGGCACCCCCGAAGGTGACGAACTTGAAAAGTTGGTGATTTGGGTTGAAGCGTATGAAGAAGAGCACTTCCCATTTTAAATTAGCTAGCCCACCACTGACTAACATTTAGCCCGAAACGTTTCAGAAAGCATAATTTCAGCAACAGAGCTAGCTAATGTGCAAAATATGCACATTACTTATCAATCAACTGTTGAGGTGTTTCCTCGGTAGTTGAACTGTTGCAATTTTTGCTCGAATAAAGAGAAAACTCAGTTGTTGCAGAATCTGAAACAACTCATACCTGCCCATTGTTGGTTTCGTCAAACAGCCTACGCACTCAATTGGGTTAATTCTGACCAAATATATATAATCTGACACCCAAAACTCACAAAGTACAAAAAATAGGCGTCAGAGTTCAGTTTTTGACTCAAATGAACTCGCTAGTTTTTGCTCTGCAAATTGCACTGAAATCGTTACAAACTTTTAAAGCAGCATAGAATTATATAGCCTTGAAGGTAAGGAATCTCAATATTTCCTGACCTGAACAATCGCGGCATAACTCATGCCAGAATGAGTGCCTGACTGACCTAACTTCTGTCCTACAATTTAAAGTCGAGTGTTAATTGAACACTTTCACACTGTTTTCGCTATTTCAGATACACTCATCCTGCGAAATGCCTAAATTGACCTGATTTGGGCTTGAACCAGAGCATGGTGGACCAGCTCTGACAGCGGCTCCCCAGCCCTAAAGCGAAGAAACGTTAAACGGTGCCCACAAAGAATGCACTCAAACGGGTCAACCTTCACATACCCTTTCAGCATGGCGG
>NZ_JBFSUX010000073.1:0-21832 GCF_041467595.1 Vibrio sp. 10N.247.311.13
AGGAGTTTCGACGAGTAGATGGTAATGATTGGTCATTAAACAGTAGCTATGCACGACCCAATTGAATCGCTCTTGTTTATTTAGATAGAAAAAAGGCTTCATTTATGATCAGATAATCGTCGCCAAACAAACTACCTACATCAATAGTGAAGCCGATGACGATTATCTCCTTACAGAAGCAATTTAAGCAATTCTTTAATGCTGACACCCTCCAAAAAATGGCGAAAAGTACTGGCCTGATGAAACGGTGTCGGGCGATATTACCCGAGCAGCTAGTCATTAGCTTAGTGGCCGCGTTAAGCAAAGGAAACTGCACTTCCATTGCGGATTTACTGCGACAATTCAATGGGATGTGCTTGAGCCCTGAAGGTGCCGTGGCATACAAGCCTTACCATAACCAGTTGAGGAAAAATGAGTTTCCTAATTTCATGCGGCAACTTGTTATGCGAGCAATAGCTCAATTTGCTCGCCAGCAGAATGTCGGTCTACCAAATAAGCTCGACACCTTTGATGATGTACTGCTTCAAGATGGCAGCTCTTTCCACATCCATCGTGACCTGGCGGATGTTTATCCGAGTCGATTTAAACGTAACCCTGCAGCGGTTGAATGTCATATGACAATGTCGTTGAAAAGCTTTTCTCCAGTCGCGATGAACATCAGCGCTGATACGGCATCAGAAAGAGATTTTTTACCTGAGCCCAAAACGATGAACAACAAATTGCTGTTAGCTGACGCAGGGTATCCTGATTTCCACTTCTTTCGAGAGCTTGAACAGCATGGCGGATTCTATATTGTCCGAGGTGCTAAGTCTCTGAACCCTATGATTATTGAGGCAAGGAACGGCAAGGGGCGACTGCTGCCTAAGCTAGAAGGGAAGAAGCTGAAAGACATTACTCGAGGTACCAACCGTTCGCAGGTCCTTGACCTAAAAGTCCGTCGAGGTAAACAAGAGTTTAGAGTCGTGCGACGATGGTTTGCTGAAGAAAAACGATTCTGCATTTGGATAACTAACTTACCTTCAGACACCTTTACTGCCGATGACATCATGGCGATCTACCGCTGTCGATGGCAGGTGGAACTGCTTTTTAAAGAGTTAAAGTCTCACACCAACTGGCAACGATTTGTCACCGCACAAAAGGCCATCGTTGATGGGCTCATCTGGGCCAGTTTACTTGCGCTGATCATTAGGCGTAGTATTGCGCTTCAGATAATGCCATCGGTCTCATTGTTTAAAGCGGCAAAAAATGTGGATGTCTGGCTGTTACCAATATTTGAATGTATCAGTCACGGCGCATGGTCAGAAATCAGCAATAAAATCGAATGGGCTACCAGTTATATATCAAGGAACGCTCAAAAGTCCGCGCAGAGGAAGTCTAAAGAAAACATTACGTTAGACGGAATTTACGCTGAGCTTAGTGCTTAAGGTTCTGTCTATGGTAGGTTCTTGATTTAGTTCCATTGAATTACGCAACAAAGCCAACCCAATACAGCAGGCACTTGTATGTGGGATGAAAGACGCCCTCCTAGATAATAGGGAAAACCTGAACACTGCTTCCCCCAAAAAACGGAGAATGAGTGCCGACCGAGAGTTCGATTGATAAGGTCTTCATAATAATTTAAAAGGTAAATCTCGTGAGCTCTAAGGTGTTCACGAGATTTGGTTTTTCAAAATGACATTGAGAGTCAGCGCTTTATATTAACTTGAATTTCTACTCCTGACACACGATGTACGAAAGTAAAATGCTCTTGGCTTCTAGTGCTAATAAGAACAATCCCTTTCTTTGATATAATGGTCCAATAAGGTAGAACAAAGGCATCAAAACACTCTACGTGTGACATGGGAGGAGGGCTTACGAGCCCTGCAATTTCTCTCAGTGTTTCAAAGTCACCAAACAGTGCCTGCTGTGTTTGCCAATCTATTCCTAATGCCATTAATGACATAGATGTTGTGCTTGGCTTATCTTCGAGGCGCTCAAAAAGCTGATAGAGGCAGTGGATATCTTGATAGTCATACTGTTTTGATAACGCAAGCAACGAGGTTTCATCCCCTTCAAAATAGCTTTGCTTGAACGCCTTATAAACCGTGTGCAACTCATCATAGTTGAACTTACTCATGTGAGCCTCCCAGTTGAAGTGAGAACTGGTTCACCGCACTAAGCATAAGTTTCAGTTTTGTTTGCTTACCATATCGGCCAAATGTCATTGAGGGGTGATGATGGCCAACGATATCAGCGACTGTAGACTCAGCCACTTCCTTTTGCTTAAGAACATCAATGAAAGTGTGACGGAGGGAGTACGCAGTAGGGCGTTGCCCTGCTTTCAATCCGATCTTAGATAGGAGTCTGCCGAATTGTTGGCAATATTGTTGGCTCCAGTCCTTGTTGAGACCCAGTGGCTTGTAATCGAATAGATCGGTTTTGCTATTGTTCTTACGAAGCTCAACATACTCAAGAAAGCCATGTTTGATTAGACTCTGATGAATGGGGACTTGTCGCAGAGCATAACGATTCTTGATCCGCTGTCCGTGACCTTCATCTGTTACGTTTAAGTAAGGGACTGGACCGCTAACGACCACGTCTTCTGTACGTAGCTGACACACTTCATTCGGCCTCATCCCCATGTACGTGAGCAATAAAGTAACCCAGTAGAAACCAATATCCACTTGCTGAAACTGCTCAGATGAGAAGAGTGTTGAAAGCTGACTCTCTGACCACCTTGAGCGCTGCTTATCAGCTTTTATAGACTTCTTGAAA
Source organism: Vibrio sp. 10N.247.311.13 (assembly GCF_041467595.1). Classification (NCBI taxonomy): domain Bacteria; kingdom Pseudomonadati; phylum Pseudomonadota; class Gammaproteobacteria; order Vibrionales; family Vibrionaceae; genus Vibrio; species Vibrio sp. 10N.247.311.13. The sequence goes on from NZ_JBFSUX010000073.1 coordinate 2,755, forward strand.
GTCGCTTTGATATCTGCAGACACGTTTCTTTCAATCAAAGACATGGTCGCACACCAACGTATAAATTGACTCAGCGCGGCGTAGTAATCTTTACAGCTTTTTGCTGAAAGACTAGAGCTATTGAGAGTCTTAATGTACTCCATCAGTGCCATCGCAGTTATTGTTGATAAACCAGATGGCGTAGTGCTCTCAAAGAAAAAGGTAATGCGCTGTTTCAACTGATGGACAGTCAATGCACTGACCCCTTGAACCCCTTTGAACTCTAGAAAGTGTTCTAACGCTTCACTCCAATGCTTTTCTTCACTCAAACGCTTAGAAGTATGACTTATGGAAGTTATACAACCTAAATGTAAGCGATCGTCCTGCTTTTGTGATTGTAAGTTCAGGTGGTGGGACAAAATGCCTTTTAGATGCAACTGAAACTCTGAAAAGCACAGAGAGTCTGTAGTACGAAAGGCCTCTTTGACAGCACTGACAAGGCTTAAGCCAATGACTTTAGCTAGCTTAGGGTCTTTTGTTCGAAGGCTGATTTTTAGATCGAATGGGAATCCCAACGCTTTCAACTGTGCTGGAGTACAGATTCGTGCGTAATAGACACCGTGGGGAGATTTTTGTATATACATTGACTTACCTCGTTGGTTCGAAGCAAATTCAAGTCTTACAGATACAAAAAAAGCCTTTGATAATCAAAGGCTTTTTTTGATGAATAGTGGTGGAGGGATAGGGATTTGAACCCTAGAACCGCTATTAACGGTTGCCGGTTTTCAAGACCGGTGCTTTCGACCACTCAGCCATCCCTCCAGTGGCGTGAATAATATAAGGGGTGGAGGATCTTGTAAACCCTTAATTTTCATAATTTTGTTTTGTTGCTTGTTTTCTAATCATTCACGGCAATAAAAAAGGGAAGCCATTGGCTTCCCTTTGCTGTTTGCTGATTATTTAGTCATTTTTTGTGTAGAAACGCTGTAGCTCTGTCAGGCCTTGCATCAACACAGGTAAGCGAGGGCTTACGTTTTTCAGGCGCTTGTAATTTTGGTCGTACAATTTGTAGTTACCAAATTTATCCAACACCGTTGTTTGCTGGTCAGTAACAAGAGCAAGTTCACGAGAGTCGCCCGCGAGAATCCACTTTCTGTTACGTTCATTAAACAGGCTGCGACCACTACTGAAATCTGTTGGGTTCGAAGATACACCCAATAGCTCTTGCATCAGTGTTACTGACACGTCTAGATGACTAGAACGGTGGGTGTATTCAGAAGCAGACTTGCCAGGCCAGCTGATAAACAGTGGTACTTGTAACTGATAACGACTGTAGTTGGAGTTTGCACCCCAGCTGTTGGTTTTGGTTTCGTTAAACTCAGTACCGTGGTTAGAGGTAATGATAACCACCGTGTTATCGGCAAGCTCTAAGCGTTCCAGTTCAGCGTAGATAGTTGCTAGCTGAGCATCGGCCGCTGTCGCCGACTTTTGATAGTCTGCTGCAAAACGCTCTGCTGTCGTTAGCGTAGAGTCCGACTCTGAACTTGAATCGTAGCTGGCGAAGTTATCCAGTGTGGTTAATTCAATAAAGTTAAACCAAGGGCGTTTAGCTTGCGGTGATTGAATCCAGTTAGACCAAGCTTTTATGGCACTCTGGTCATCATAAGTTGCTTGCTCTGGCATCACATCACGGCCTCGGAAGATGATATCCGAGTACAGTGCATCACTAAAGTTGTCGCCACTGAAAGCAGCGAACTTGTAATCGTGATTCTCTAAAACATCGAGCAATACTGCGCTTGACCCCTGAGCTTCAATGCTGCTTGCGTAGCTGCTCGGTAGGCCGTAGAACAAGCCAAAAATACCAAACATATCGTTACTTGAACTGTAGTGGTTGGTGAAGTTGATCGACTGTTGTGCGTAGGCATAGCTGTTTGGCATCGCTGTCGCATTAAGAGCGTCAGAGCGAAGGTTGTTCACACTCACCATCAGGATATTAAGATCATCACTGCGGCGGTTGTATTGAATTTTTTCTAGCGGGTAGCTAACTAGGTTTACATTCTCTTTGTTCGCTTCTAAACGCTCAAGGTACTCTTCACGGTCTAATAGGCCATGTTTTTCCATAAAGCTTTTCGCTGTCATTGGGTAAGACAGTGGGAAGTTCGCTTTCTGGCTAGTAATTGGGTTATAGAAGTACGCATCAGCCCACATGTAGGTCAAGTGGCTGCTGATGAAACACAAGAAGAAGACGGCAGTAATCGGACGGCCAATGTGTTTATGAGACAGTTTACGCTGCTTACGCCAAACCCACTCAGATAGACCGAGTTGCAGCAAGAAAATAAGCGGCATAACAATGAAGAGGTGCTGCAAATCAGACGTGAATGCAGATTCCTCTCCACTGAATAAAACCTCCCACACGACAGGCGTCAGGTGGAGGTTTATATTTTGATACGTTTGGGTATCAATCAGTAGGACAGTTAAACCTATGGTCGCGAAGATAACGGCAACCAAACGTAATAACTTCCTCGACGGAAGAATAAAAGTGAGCGGGAACAGCACTAATAGATAGAGCGCGAACACTAAAAAGCCAAAATGACCAACCCACGATGCAGCCAAATAGAATTGGCCTAGCAAGGTTTCTGGCCAAGCAGATTGAGTAATATAACGAGTACCAATCAACATCGCAGCAATGATGTTGAAAAATGCAAACCAGTGACCCCAACCAACCAGTCGAGATACACGATCGCTATATGAGTTTGCGCTGTCTACCATTTATAATTCTTTTATCCGTCAATCAAATTTAGTGAGACTTTTTATCTTCAAGAGAAGAAATTAAAGCCTCGGCAAATTTTTCAGCAATTCCTTTGCGTTGTGAAGCAGCAACATTCTGATTTAAGACATTGGTTGCGATATTTCCAGCGATCATCAGTGAAAGTTCTGGCGAAGCTTTGTGCTTAGATAGTACAGCACCTACTTCAGCTAGGATTTTTTCAACTTGATCATCTGTGTATTTAGATATAATCGGCATAAGGACTCTAATAATGATAGTAAAAGCGGCTTATGATAACCTACTATGCACGACAACTGAAACCTGAACGGTAATATTTTCACTATGAGCCTTCACCTTTCCAACGTAATTTTACACCAGCTGAGCAAGAACGATCAGGATGAGCTGATTGTTAACTATCGTGCTGAATCTCTAGAAAACGATGCTTCATCTGAAAGCCTAGTTGCTGAACTTCACCGTGTTTTTAATTCAAAAGCAGGCAAAGGGTTTGGTTCTTTCAAATCTGACAGCGAATTCCAGCAGTGGTTGCATCAACTTCGTGCTGGTGAGACAAACTTTTACGATTTTTCTCAAAAGAGTGCGCAACGTCTAAAAGACGAACTATCAAAGTACCCATTCGCTGACGAAGGTATCTTGGTAATGGCTGAATATCAGTCACTTGCAACAGATTACCTTTTCATTGGTTTATTGCCTTCAAACCAAAGCCTAAAGGTAACTGAAGGGCTTGATATTAGTGCGACTGACTACCTTGATATCTCAAAAATGGATATCGCGGCTCGTCTAGACCTTTCAACTTATGAGACTGATAAAGAATCAAACCGTTACTTAACTTACATTAAAGGACGTGTTGGCCGTAAAGTCGCGGATTTCTTCTTAGATTTCTTACAAGCTGAAGTTGGTTTGGATGCGAAACAGCAGAACCAAGTACTGATGCAAGCGGTAGAAGACTTCGTTTCTGACTCTAAATTAGAGAAAGAAGAAGCGATCAGCTACAAAAAGCAGGTTGCGGATTACTGTAACGAGCAGCTTAAAGCGGGCGATGAAGTACAAGTTCGTGAACTTTCTGGTGAGTTGCCAGCAAGCACTGATGGCACAAGCTTCTTTGACTATACTAGTGAGCAAGGCTACGAGTTAGAAGACAGCTTCCCAGCCGATCGCGCAACTATGCGTAAACTAACAAAATTTGTTGGTGCTGGTGGCGGTTTGAATGTTAGTTTTGATAGTCTGCTTCTAGGCGAACGTATCTTTTACGATCCGGAGACAGACACGCTAACGATTAAAGGCACTCCACCGAACTTACGTGACCAACTGACTCGCAATAAGTCATAGTCCGAAGTTAACGGATAAAAGCGGCAGCAGGACGTTGTCGCTTATTTTGTGCTTAATCTTTTAGCTACGGTCATGGCTTCAAGTTAACACGCACAAGGAATATAGATGGAACAATCAGTAGCAAAGCCCAAACGCTTTAAAAAACCAGCCACCTTTTTGGTTGTGCTCTTGGCTCTGTGGTTACTTCCTTCATTGGCTCTTCTTAATCTAAGCCGTTCCTACACCAATTCTCTAGCTCAAATCGAAGAGCTCGGTATTCGAGTCAACGAATTGAGGCAATCGCTCTATTTCTCAGAACCGCTTCGAGTCTCTCGTATCAATGATCTCGCACTCGACGCTCAGTTGGTTTATTCGATCCGACTGCAGATTGAATCTGATTTCCAACACGCCTTGTTTCGTCCTGATGTCAACCAACTGTTGTACGTAGCCGATCAGTTCCTAGAAAAGTTCGATGAGTTCATTCCAATAGAAAGCCAAGTTCAAGACATCGTTGATAACATTAAGATCTTGCGTGCTGATAAAGAGCTTTCCCCTCAGCTAAAACCGCTCCTCAACGAATTCGGTGTTGTGGTATTTGAAGCCATGTATTCTGAAAATCAAAGTTCGTCAGCGACTTATCGCGCCTTTGATTCCATTCTAGAAAAATCTTATTCCTTAGAAAACGAAGAACAAGATGCACTCCAACAACTACTGGCTGATGCGTCAGCATTGTTGAGTGATTACGCTCAGCTTAACTATTTGGTTGATAAGATTAAGAAAAACTCAGTAAATGAACAGATCATAAAACTCGAAGCTGAGTTCCATGATCGTCAATTCAACCTATTGTTGGTGATGCTAGGCTTAAGCTTGGTGGCGATGAGCGGGATAGTGTTTTGGGGCGTTAGGTCCACAAAAACGATGAAAGAAGCAGACCAAGAACTCAGCTCTGAACTAGAAATTAATTCAAGTAAGGAAGACGCTTCTTATAGCGATGTTGTTTCCTCAGCAGTGAAACAAGCAGATAGTGACGCTTATGTATCCGAGAACAGGCCAACGCGCCAGTCTTCCGACTCTCAACCTCCGCAGAGCGTTGACGTTAAAAGCCAACCCGTTGTACCGCAAGACTCTATTCAGCGAGTCCCTGAACAGGCACCCGTAGTAGAGAAACACGTTGCCAGTGTCACAGATTCAAAGCCTGCGATTGATATCGAAGACATGTTAGAAACGCTCGATGGTGATGCTGAGTCTGTCGAACTCTTGCTTGGTGTGTTTGTACAAGACCACGCAGGTGACTACGAGAAGTTTAAGTCTTTGTTGACCAAAGATGAAACCTCCGCGGCTCGCATTGTACATAGCTTAAAAGGCGTGGCTGGCAGTATTAAAGCGTCTCGGTTAGCCATCATTGCCGCAACCATTGAAATGACAATGAAGCAGTCCAGAGCGATCAGTGAACATGATTTAGCTGAACTAGAGCAGGCTATAAAAGCCTCTGTGGATTCTGCTCATGAATATTTAGACAGTCAGCGTTAACTTTTACAGGATTTTTGACAATACTCTGACGAAGCGCTCATACAATCAGCGCCCTTAGTCTTTGTCAGAGGTTTATATGTTACGAGTTTCGAGTCGAAGTTGGATGGTGTTGGTGCTTAGCATTGTGCTAAGTGGTTGTTCTCTCTTAGAAGTTAAGTTAGATAGTCAAACGACGCCTCTCACTCAACAAGAGTTAAATGCTCGGCTCATGACGCGTGAATACGCCAAGATGTTTTTTACACGAGTAGAAGACTCGGCTGATTTAATCGCGCAATTTTATCCTGCTGATGACACTTTACATCAATCTTATGTGTTGCTTTGGAAGATCCATGCAGAGCAGGGATTACAACAAGCGGCTTACCAAACTTCCCCAATGTCTGCGTTAATTGACTCGTGGGTTTTCACTGCCCAAATGAATCAGTTTTATAGCCAAGGCGATGGCGCGGACCTATTCGCGACGGATGATGCGGTAGAGGCTGCTCGTTTTCTTGACCAAGAAGCAGAGAAATTGGCAAAGGGTGTATTGAACTCCAGTGATTTCAAAAAAAGCAAAGCGTTCGTTGCTCAGTTTGCCGCTAGCCACCCATTTAAAGATCTCACATTCAGAAGCACACCTGCTTACCGTGAATGGCTAAATTACCTTGGTAAAGACGAATCGCAAATCGTTCAGAGCTTAGGCACCATGCCAGAAGCAATGAGTGACGCATCTGATCGTTTAAGCCTTATGGCTGACCAGACACCAAAACTGATGTCGTGGAAGGCGGAGTTGGTTGCATTGAATAGCTCACTAACGGGTGAAGACCTATCGATGACGCTGGAAAGCCTTCGTCAAACATCAGCAAGCATGCAAGACTTCATTGAGAACAATCCGGAGTACATGCAAACACTGGCTTCTATTATGTCGACAGAAATGCAACCATTGCTCAACGACCTCAGTGATAAAACCGACCAAAAATTAGCGATGCTGAGTGATGAACGTGTGGCATTAGAAAAAATGGTGACACGTGAGAGAGAAGCTCTAGTAGAGATGATTGCGAAAGAGCGCATCGAGATTGCCGGCATTGTGACTTCAGAAAGAGAACTGTTCACGCAAGACCTTGATCGCGTCTCTCAAGAGGTGGTGGTACTGGCGATTGATAAGCTAATGGAGTTAATCAAAGGTGTGATTATCTACTTCATCCTGTTTATCTTAGTAGTGTTCTTTGCACCGTTAGGCATCGGTTACTGGTTGGGTAAACGAACCGCCAATAAATAGATAAATAAGTAAATCAGCAGATCAAAAAAGAGCGCTCTAGGGCGCTCTTTTTGCATTTATCCATTAACGTTTTGAGTTACGTTCGAAAGCGTTAGCTCCTGAACTTAAGCTTGTTGCTTGCTTAACTCGGTCGCTTCTTCAGCTTCAAACGCTGGTGCTGTTGGTTCACACTTATCAACGAACCAACCCATGTAAGATGTCACGATAGTCACGATGATACAGATGAAGCTTAACCACATGAAGGGTGCGTAAGACAGCGTCGCAACACCAAGAATACTCGCCATGTAGATACCGTTATCACTCCAGGGAACCATACCCGACGTTAGCGTGCCACCAAACTCAGCATTACGCGATAGGTTCTTACGTTTGTAGCCTAAACGGTCGTAGTTTTTCGCACAGATTTTTGGTGTAAGGATTAACGATACGTACATTGCAGAACCGAATACGTTACCCATGAAAGCCGTACCAATTGTGCTAGTCGCTAGTGAACCTGCGCTGTTTACGCGGCGCTCAAACACCTTAGCGATTGTCTCTAGTACGCCCACTTTATCCAGTAAGCCACCAAAACCTAGACCAAATACGATAACCGCAACTGAACCCAGCATTGAAGACATGCCGCCACGGTTAAGAATCGAATCAATAAACTCTACGCCAGATGAGATTGAGAACGGTGCCCAAGCCGTGTTGAATGCCGTTAGGAAGTCGATATCTTGGATCATGACTGCCCAGATAATACCCAGCAGAGAACCAAAACTGATGACCGGGAATGAAGGCATACGGAAAGCCAACAGACCAAGCACGATAAGTACCGGAACGAATGAGTAAGGCGTGATGTAGAACTGAACTTCCATTGCTTTGATTACAGAGTCTACTTGGCTCATGTCAACGTTGCCCGCGTAGTGGAAACCAAACGCAGTAAACATGATGCCTGTAATCACGTAGCTGATTAACGCAACTGGAAGCATGCCCTTGATGTGTTCAACCACTTCAACACCAGACATTGAAGAAGCCAGAATCACTGAATCAGAAAGAGGAGACATCTTGTCACCGAAGTAACAGCCTGACAGCACGGCACCTGCAGTAATCGGTGCTGGAACACCTAGGCCTTGGCCGATACCCATCATCGCGATACCTGCTGTACCCGCAGCACCCCAAGAAGTACCGGTCGCCAATGCAGTTAGAGAACAGATGATCATGGTCGCTAAAAGGAAGATAGAAGGGTGGATAGCTTTCAGACCATAGTAAATGATAGTAGGTACGATCCCGCCTGAGATCCAAGTACCAACAAGAGCGCCAACGGCTAAAAGTATTAAAACCGCGCCTAAGCCATTGGATATTCCTTTGAGTGCTGCTTTTTCTAAGTCTTTGTATTGGTGTCCAAGACGAATACCAAGAACCATGATAATGAACCAGCCAATATACAAGGCAAGTTGAATTGGAAGGTCAAGCTTTGCAGTAAAGGAAAAAGCAAGGGATAGAAATAGTCCTAACGCGATGAATACCTGCAATAGGTTCGGTAGGCGAGTTTTACTCTGCTTCATAAAAGCCTCTTGTGATTTCGAGCATTTATAGTGCTTCGTTATAGTGTGTGGTGCAAAACGGACACTACAGTAATTAGTTTATTATATCGAAAAAATACGCCCAAGTTGTGATATTTGACTGTTAACTCAATCAATTGTGGTTTCATAATCTAAATTTTTGTTACATTCATGATTGTTACATGTTGAAATCTGTCGCACGTTGTTTTCGTTTTGTAAAATAAAACTCTGATTAACCTTGGTTTAAAAGAGGGATTTACTGTTTGTGATGAGCGTCGATTGAATCGACTTTGGCGATGTAAATGTTTGAATTTGACGATAATGGACGCTTAATCAATGAGGTGGAGATGGAATGTCGATACAGAGATAACTGCACGATTCATTACGTTCACTTAAAAGAAACGAAAAAGTTACACTTTTTGACAAAAAGCACTTGAGTTCTGTTTCTGAAAAACTTATAGATGGGGGAGAGCAATTTTTAATTTATACATGGAGAGTGAGCGATGAGAGTAGGTCTAGTTGGTTGGCGCGGTATGGTTGGTTCTGTACTGATGCAACGTATGGTTGAAGAGAAAGACTTCGACTTGATTGAGCCTGTTTATTACAGCACATCTCAGATTGGTATTCCTGCCCCTGTTTTAGGTGGTAAAGATGCGGGTCTACTTCAAGACGCTTTTGATATTGATAGCCTAAAACAGCTTGATGCTGTGATTACCTGTCAAGGCGGCGATTACACATCAAAAGTATACCCAGCACTGCGTCAAGCAGGTTGGAAAGGTTACTGGATTGATGCAGCATCTACTCTGCGTATGGATGCTGATTCAATCATCACTCTTGATCCTGTTAACTTGGCTCAAATCCAGCAAGGCATTCACAGCGGCACCAACACGTTCGTTGGCGGTAACTGTACTGTGAGCTTAATGCTTATGGCTCTAGGTGGTCTGTACGAGAAAGGCATGGTTGAGTGGATGAGTGCCATGACTTACCAAGCAGCTTCTGGTGCGGGTGCTAAGAACATGCGTGAGCTGATCTCACAAATGGGTGTGATCAACGACAGCGTAAGTTCTGAGTTAGCAAACCCTTCAAGCTCAATTCTTGATATCGATAAGAAAGTGGCTGATACGATTCGTTCATCTTCATTCCCAACAGACCAATTTGGTGCTCCGCTTGCAGGCTCACTGATTCCTTGGATCGATGTGAAGCGTGAAAACGGTCAGAGTAAAGAAGAGTGGAAAGCCGGTGTTGAAGCGAACAAGATTCTTGGTCTAGATGGTCAGCCAATCCCAATTGATGGTACTTGTGTACGAATCGGTGCAATGCGTTGTCACGCTCAAGCACTAACGATCAAGCTTAAGCAAGACGTGCCAATGGACGAGATCGAAGAGATCATCGCAACGCACAATGATTGGGTTAAAGTGATTCCTAATGACCGCGACATCACGGCACAGGAGCTAACACCAGCGAAAGTAACAGGCACAATGTCTGTACCTGTCGGTCGTCTGCGTAAGATGTCGATGGGTAACGACTTCCTAAACGCCTTCACGGTTGGTGACCAACTACTTTGGGGTGCTGCAGAACCACTACGTCGTACTCTACGCATTATCCTTGCTGAGAAATCGTAATAGGCAAGATTGCTTAAATTCTATTAGCTGATAAACCGAAAGGGTTGACGACAAACGTCAACCCTTTTTAGTTTATTGCTACCTCGTTATTCGGCCCTCGAAACTGCCCTTAAATCTCTTCGCATCTCGCTACTCGAATCTCGTGTCTGCTTTTATTTCTCGTCGGTGACGACACGCTTGTCTGGATCCGCTAATTCGCTAGCACAGTGCTTGCAATACATGGCGTCTGAATCATGACCCGCTCGGTTACAATTCGGGCACTTAACCAACTCTTTGTGCGAGTTCATCTCATTACTGAGTTCTGCAGTAATGATCCCGGTTGGCACTGCTAAGATAGAGTAACCCAATAGCATGGTCAGTGATGCTATGGCTTTACCAAGCGCGGTCTGCGGCACCATGTCACCATAACCTACCGTAGTGATAGTCACGATGGCCCAATAGATACTGTGAGGAATACTGGTGAAGCCATTGTCAGGACCTTCAATAACAAAGATCAAGGCGCCAAAGATAACCACCAAGACGCCGACGGCGCTAAAGAAGATCAGTATCTTTCGTCGTGCCATTAATAGTGAGCGCAACAGAATATTGGAATCTTGCAGGTAGCGAACCAGCTTTAGAATTCGGAAGATACGCATCACACGCAGCAGTCTCACCACACCCATAAATGAAGCGCCTGGGAAGATGATTGCTAGGTAGGTCGGAAGAATCGCCAATAGGTCAACGACACCATAAAAACTGGTGGCGTAAGATTTTGGCTTTGGGGAGCAATAGAGCCTTAACAAATACTCAAGAGTGAAGAGTGCAGTGAAGGTGTATTCGATATAACGCAGCTGTTGTGACCATTCGGTCATCACATTAGGGATGGATTCTAAGATCAGAACCAACAGCGAAGCCAAGATTGCAACGATCAGAGTTATATCAAATGCACGTCCGGCTGGCGTGTGAGTACCAAAGATAATGACGTACAAATGATGCTTGAGTGGCTTGCGTGACATAAGGAGAGGTTCGTATTCTGTTAAATGCATTAACAGTCATTATACAAGCTTCATAATAACGAGGCGAGTGAAAGCCCAATTGCTTTACTCGTCTTATCTATATTTCAATATTGTTGCCCTTTATAGAGCAACCGAAATGCCGTTAAACGTTATGCCAAACCTGGGAACAGATTGCGTAGACCATTGGCGATGAACTCGATGCCCAATGCGCCAAGAATCAGGCCCATGATACGAGTGATCACGTTGATACCCGTTTGACCTAAAAAGCGAACGATAACCGGCGCTGAACGGAACAAAAGCCAAGAGCATGTTGCGAATGCGATGATACTAATGCCGATGCCGACCGTATCAATAGCAGCAGGGTAGCGAGACCCGTAAACAATGGTCGAGCTGATAGCACCTGGGCCTGCCATTAGCGGCATAGCCAGTGGAACAACACCGATTTGCTCTTTGCTGATGTATTCAGATTTTTCTTGTTTGTTCTGCTTATCTTCACCGAGCTTACCGCTCATCATCGAAAATGCGATGCTCAGTAATAGTAAACCACCTGCAACACGGAATGAGTCCAGCGAGATACTAAACATATCAAGTAGCATTTGCCCTGCAACAAGTGACATAATCAAGATCACGGCAACAGCAATATTTGCTTGTAAGGCTGTCCTGTTCCTCTCTTCTGGCGGCATATGAGCAGTAAGAGAAACAAAAACAGGCATGATGCCGATTGGGTTTACGGCAGCAACAAGCCCAAGGAAGAATTGCATAAAAATTGCGAGTTCTAAGCCTTGCATGAGAGCGATCTCCAGTTAGCGTACTTAAGGTTGAAGGGTTGATCTGTGAATAGTTTAGGCGCGTAATGTAAGGGACAAACTCGATTTACGCGAATGAAAAAAACTAACTTGAAATGGGTGATTCTTTTTAGAAAAACTAATTGAATCTCACTTTTGTTTTAAGCCTGTTGCAAGCTAGTTGGTAGTGTTTCATTTTGTAATTTATTATTGAGTAACTGTTAACCGACGCACGAAATTAATAAAAATTATGTCAGAATCTAGCCCGTACAACGCTATAGATATACTCTCAGTAGCACGAATATAGCTGTATACATGTAATTTAACGGACTAAAAATGAAACTTTTTTACAGTTTATTACGCTATGTAGAAAAAAGTTGTCTGTTTGCTTGTTTTTTGCGCGAACGAAAAGTGTGAGTTTAATCTATATAAATCATGCTCTTAAGTTCATTTTTGCGATTGCCTTACTACTTTCTGGTTAATTCTTTTTGGGTAACTGATCTGGGTCAATTTTTTTCACACAGTGAAATAATATACTCAGCCCTGAAAGCAATTTACTAAGAACGCTGGTGTTTAAGGTTAACGGCAAGCAGCGAATTTAATAAAAAGTTTTTAATATTTATTATTTTAGGAGATCCACCATGCCTGTAACTAACTTAGCGGAACTTGATGCTCTAGTAGCTCGCGTTAAAGCAGCACAAGAAGAGTTTGCAACATTCTCTCAAGAGAAAGTAGACGCAATCTTCCGCGCAGCTTCTCTTGCTGCTAACCACGCTCGTATTCCACTTGCTCAACAAGCAGTTGCTGAATCTGGAATGGGTATTGTTGAAGATAAGGTTATCAAAAACCACTTTGCATCTGAATTTATCTACAACAAATACAAAGACGAAAAAACATGTGGCATCTTAGAAGAAGATGACAACCTAGGCACAATGACTATCGCTGAGCCTGTAGGTATCATCTGTGGTATCGTTCCAACAACGAACCCAACTTCTACAGCAATCTTCAAATCTCTAATTTCTCTTAAGACACGTAACGGCATCATCTTCTCGCCACACCCACGTGCAAAGAACTCAACTAACGACGCAGCGAAACTAGTTCTAGACGCAGCTGTTGCAGCGGGTGCTCCAAGAGACATCATCGGTTGGATCGACCAACCATCTGTAGAGCTTTCTAACGCGCTTATGAAGCACGACGGTATCGCACTTATCCTTGCTACTGGTGGTCCAGGCATGGTTAAAGCAGCATACTCTTCAGGTAAGCCTGCTATCGGTGTTGGTGCTGGTAACGTTCCTGTCGTTATCGATGAAACAGCTGACATCAAACGTGCTGTAGCATCTATCCTTATGTCTAAGACTTTCGATAACGGCGTAGTATGTGCTTCTGAGCAAGCTGCAATCGTAGTTAGCGAAGTATATGACGAAGTTAAAGAGCGTTTCGCTTCTCACAAAGCTCACGTTCTATCTAAAGCTGACGCTGATAAAGTACGTAAAGTTCTGCTTATCGACGGCAACCTAAACGCTAAAATCGTAGGTCAACCTGCTCCAGCAATCGCTGAAATGGCTGGTGTTAAAGTTCCTGCTGATACAAAAGTACTTGTAGGTGAAGGTCTTGGTAAAGTTTCTTACGATGACGAATTCGCTCACGAGAAACTATCTCCAACTCTAGGTCTATTCCGCGCAGATGACTTCGAAGACGCAGTTGCTCAAGCGGTAACTATGGTTGAAATCGGTGGTATCGGTCACACATCTGGTCTTTACACTAACCAAGATACTAACGCAGACCGCATCCGTTACTTCGGTGACAAGATGAAGACTGCTCGTATCCTAATCAACATCCCGACTACTCACGGTGGTATCGGTGACCTGTACAACTTCAACGTTGCACCTTCTCTAACTCTAGGTTGTGGTTCATGGGGTGGTAACTCTATCTCTGAGAACGTAGGTCCTAAGCACCTTATCAACAAGAAAACTGTAGCGAAGCGAGCTGAAAACATGTTGTGGCACAAACTACCTAAGTCTATCTACTTCCGTCGTGGTAGCCTTCCAATCGCAATGAGCGACCTAGAAGGTAAGAAACGCGCATTCCTAGTAACTGACCGTTTCCTATTCAACAACGGTTACGCAGATGACGTAGTTAGCTTGCTTAAAGCACAAGGCATCGAAGTTCAAACTTTCTTCGACGTAGAAGCGGATCCAACGCTATCTGTTGTTGAGAAAGGCGCTGAAGCAATGAAGAGCTTCCAACCTGACGTAATCCTTGCTCTAGGTGGCGGTTCTCCAATGGATGCTGCTAAGATCATGTGGGTTATGTACGAGCACCCAGAAACTCACTTCGAAGAACTAGCAATGCGCTTTATGGACATCCGTAAACGTATCTACAAGTTCCCTAAAATGGGTCAAAAAGCTGAGCTTGTATGTATCACTACAACTTCAGGTACAGGTTCAGAGGTTACTCCATTCGCTGTTGTTACTGACGACAAGACTGGTGCTAAATACCCACTAGCTGATTACGAAATCACGCCAAACATGGCTATCGTTGATGCGAACCTAGTAATGAACATGCCTAAGTCTCTAACAGCGTTCGGTGGTTACGATGCAGTAACTCACGCTCTTGAAGCTTACGTATCTGTTCTAGCGAACGAGTACTCAGACGGTCAAGCTCTTCAAGCTCTTAAGATGCTTAAAGAATACCTACCATCAAGCTACAAAAATGGTGCGGCTGACCCAATAGCTCGTGAGAAAGTACACAACGCAGCAACTATCGCTGGTGTAGCATTTGCGAACGCATTCCTAGGTGTGTGTCACTCAATGGCTCACAAAATTGGTGCTGAGTTCCACCTACCACACGGTCTTGCTAACGCACTACTTATCTCAAACGTTGTACGTTACAACGCGAACGATAACCCAACTAAGCAGACTGCATTCTCTCAGTACGACCGTCCACAAGCACGTCGTCGTTACGCTGAAGTTGCTGACCACCTAGGCCTAAGCCAAGATGGTGACCGTACAGCTCAGAAGATTGAACGTCTACTGACTTGGTTAGAAGAGCTTAAAGTTGACCTAGACATCCCACTATCTATCCAAGCTGCGGGTGTTAACGAGTCTGACTTCATCGCTAAACTAGACGAGCTAGCTGTTGAAGCGTTCGATGACCAGTGTACAGGTGCTAACCCACGTTACCCTCTAATCACTGAGCTAAAAGAAGTTCTAACAACTTCTTACTTCGGCCAACCATACGTTGAAGGCGAAACTTTCGAAGGTACTACAGTTATCCTTAAGAAAGCAGACCAAAAGCCAGCTGAAGCGAAAGCGCCAAAAGCTAAAAAAGAAAAAGCTAACGCATAATAAGTAAGCATTAGTTTTGAGATAAGTTTTCGCTAGCACGATACTTATCTATCGGGAAAAGATGAAAGCCCCAGTCGAGAGACTGGGGCTTTTTTTATGTTTGGTTCGTTTGTAAAACGGATTGAGAGGCAATAGCTCTGCTACTTAATATGAGCTGAGCCAGTCATGTTCAATTGGAATAGGGAGTTAAACCTCTGCCGCGACAACTCGCCCACTGAAGTAGTCATTCGAGACAATGTATTCGGTTGTTCTGGTCAGCTCGTCTTGCAGCTGCGCCCAGTGACATCGATTGAGCTTGCCATCGGAGTTATGAACGGCGGGAACAACGCCACCGACTCGAATGCCAAAAGGAGTCAGCTCTTTCGCCCAACTATGGGTAAAGCCAGTGATCATTGAGTTTGCGCTCTCTAAGCCAGACACATCGTGAAAGTCATCATGAGATATCACATTAACAATCACGCCTTCCTTATCTTCCTCTCGCAATCTCTCAGCACTGATTTGCCCAAATGCGAACAGGGTCGATGCCATCGATGAGAGATCATTAATAAAGCTGCTCACAGGCTGATCGCCAATTAGGCTAGGCATTGGGGAGCTTATCCAGTTATTGACCAGCACATCGGGTGTCGTGTTGAAGGTGGTTTGAATAAAATCATATACGCTGAGAATCGCTTGGCTGTCATTGCCTTTGAGCGTGTAGTGGTAAACAGAGTCAGAAAACCGGGCACACTGTAGATACGTCGCTTTAAGTGCTTCCGTGTCTTTATCACAAAGGATGACGGTGGCTCCAAGGTTAACAAAGTGGTTCGCAATCGCCCCCCCCAGTCGCGAGCCGGCAGATGTCACCAATATGATTGAGCTTTTTATTTCCATCCCAGTACCTAAACAAATCGTCCATGTCGGATAAGGATGGGTTAAAATTTATACAACTGGTGTGAATTGGTTCAAACTAAGGTGTGCCAATTAATAAGTTTTTATGAAGTTAGTGGCACGTCACATTTTGTAGTAACTTCAAGCGGTAACCGACATCAGGTGTTTTTAGGTTGCCTAAGGCTAGTGGTTCATATCATTCGTGTGAATACTTTGAAGTGTGCGAGTTAGTCGAAGAAGAGCTATGGATAGACAGCGAAAAAGGGAAAGGTAGGTGATCGCTATACTTGAGCTTGAATTTGATACCGACGTTGCGCGGTGGTTAGCTCATTGTAGAGCGTGGCATGTGGCAAATCAGGTAAATGCTTGTTTGCGAGTTTGCGTCGGTCATGACCAGAAAGGTTTTGGTAAACCTCTTCGGGTAAGTCGGCTGTATCTTCAGGCATGAAGGCAAGCGCTTCAGGTTTCAAGTAATGGCTGAGTTTGGCGCTGGCAAGGCTAGCTTGATGAAAATGATTAGATTGCTGAGCTGAAATCTCATATGAAGACTGGTTTGAACGCAGTTGTTGAGGTTCTGCTACGCCAAATTGTTTGCGCAGGCGATCTTCATTTGTCTCTGTGATTTCAATGGTGTCAATTGGCGTGCAATCACGGACATCATTAGAAAACATAGATAACAGCAACGCGAAATCTGCACGGCGACCTTGCTCAACCGCTTGGCTGATCCCGATGCCGAACTTCAGTTCGTTGATGATTCCTGCTTTGTCTAAAGTATGTATTTGCATGTCGCCTCTCATTGGATACACCTTTAACGGCATGGAGTCGGCAAACTTTAGTGTTTAATTACAGGCAAATAGAGAATTTATGTAGGGTTGGGAAGAAGGCTATCAATAGTTCGAGAAGTAAGCGCTATTGGCGGGTTTATTACGAAATGTTTAGATTTTGTGGAACACGACAGATACAAAAAAGCTCACGCCGAGGCATGAGCTTTCAATAGATAACTCGCTATAAATAGCGCAGCGTAAGCAATAATTACTTAGCTAGGTTCTCTTCTACGAAAGACCAGTTTACTAGGTTCCAGAATGCAGCCATGTAGTCAGGGCGAACATTGCGGAAATCGATGTAGTAAGCGTGTTCCCATAGGTCAACAGTTAGAAGTGGAGTAACACCTTCTTCTGTTAGAGGAGTAGCAGCGTTAGAAGTGTTAACGATGTCTAGAGAACCGTCAGCTTTCTTAACTAACCAAGTCCAAGAAGAACCGAAGTTGTTGATTGCTGAATCAGTGAATTTCGCTTTGAATTCTTCGAAAGAACCGAATGCAGCGTTGATAGCTTCTGCAACAGCGCCAGTTGGTTCGCCGCCTGCTTTAGGAGCAAGACAGTGCCAGTAGAACGTGTGGTTCCAGATTTGAGCAGCGTTATTGAAAACACCACCAGTAGAAGTCTTAACGATCTCTTCTAGTGTTTTGCCTTCAAACTCAGTACCTGGGATAAGGCCGTTTAGCTTAACAACGTAAGTGTTGTGGTGCTTACCGTGGTGGAAATCTAGCGTTTCTGCTGAGATGTGTGGTTCTAGCGCGTCTTTCGCGTAAGGAAGAGCCGGTAGTTCAAATGCCATTGCTCAATTCTCCATTGATATGAAAGAGTTAACTCTTTCGATTGCTTCCAGTGATATTATTATTCATGGCTCGCTATACTGCCAACCATGGTCAATTTGCTGACTTGCGATATAGTTTAGCAAGTTTTTACTTTATTAAAAGCTTATTTCATTACTTTTGTGTGAATTGTTAGCTTAGCTTGTTAACCGCTTTTTTTATATGGTTTTTATTCTTTTAGTTTGGGGTAGAATAAAGGCAATAAAAGCCGTAATCCATTAACGAGGAAGCAATGGAAACTATCGATAAAATCAAACAGCAAATTGAAGAAAACACTATTCTACTGTACATGAAAGGTTCTCCTAAGCTACCTAGCTGTGGTTTCTCTTCTCAAGCGTCTCAAGCTCTAATGGCATGTGGCGAAAAATTTGCTTACGTAGATATCCTACAAAACCCTGATATCCGTGCAGAGCTTCCTGCTTACGCACAGTGGCCAACTTTCCCACAACTTTGGGTTGAAGGTGAGCTAATCGGTGGTTGTGACATCATTCTTGAGATGTTCCAAAAAGGCGAACTTCAGCCAATCATCAAAGAAGCAGCGGCTAAAGTTGCTGGCGATGACGCTGAATAAGTTCTAGCCTTTGCGCTGAATAGTTAAAATGAGGGGCCTTAATCAGGCTCCTTTTTTGTTTGAATTGATCGAATCATTGACTCGATAAGGAATGAACAATGAACGTAAAACTTCATTATGTGCATGATCCAATGTGCAGCTGGTGTTGGGGTTACAAGCCAACACTTGAGTTATTGAAACAACAATTGCCTGCGAGCATTGAGTTTAACTATGTAGTGGGTGGTTTGGCCCCGGATTCTGATGAGCCAATGTCAGAAGAGATGAAAGGCAAGCTGCAAGCGATTTGGAAGCAGATCGAAGCTAAGTTGGGTACTGAGTTTAACCATGATTTTTGGACAGAGTGCCAACCTGTTCGCAGTACTTACCCTGCGTGCCGTGCCGTGATTGCTGCAGGTTTTCAAGACCACTACGAAGCGATGCTTGAAGCGATTCAACATGCTTACTACCTTCGTGCGATGTTGCCACATAGCCAAGACACACATTTGCAGTTGGCTGAAGAGCTAGGTATGAATGTTCAACAGTTTGAAAATGACCTTTCTAGCAAGTTATTGGAAAGTGAGTTAGATGACCAGCTAGGCTTTAAAGAAGCGATGGGTGTATTTTCTTACCCGACCTTAATGCTTGAAGTGAACGGCATCTTTAGTGAAGTTGAATTGGATTATCATTCAACGGAAGCGACGCTTAAGTCTATTCGCGAAATTTTAGTGAGTAATGCTCCCGCTGCGTAATTCAGCGAGAGTCATCTGTATTCGCAATGATTTCTAAGGCTTACTCATCAGAGTAAGCCTTTTTTGTTGTGCGCCGAGCATGGCGTTGATCTAGGAGGTGAAAGTCCTCTACGG
>NZ_JBFSUX010000074.1:0-21651 GCF_041467595.1 Vibrio sp. 10N.247.311.13
CGCATCTGGTTTGGGACCAGAGGGTCGGGGGTTCGAATCCCTCTTCAC
This sequence comes from Vibrio sp. 10N.247.311.13, assembly GCF_041467595.1. Taxonomy (NCBI): domain Bacteria; kingdom Pseudomonadati; phylum Pseudomonadota; class Gammaproteobacteria; order Vibrionales; family Vibrionaceae; genus Vibrio; species Vibrio sp. 10N.247.311.13. The sequence continues at coordinate 49 of NZ_JBFSUX010000074.1, forward strand.
CGACCACCTTAAGAAGCCTCGTCAGAAATGACGGGGCTTTTTTACGTCTGAAACTTAGATAACTTGAACAGAGTGGGGTTCGCCTGATGTTCAAAGAATGTCTCTTCACTGATCACTTAAGAAGCCTCAACTAGCCGTCCGCGTCAGAAATGACGATCTATCTCCCCTTCTTATATAAGACAGATTCCTAACGATCTGCTTGATAATGGTGCTGCTACAGAGTTGCTTTCTTTATCAAATGTACAGTTCTATATCTAATTTTATATAAATGGAGTGCTCAATAATTCGACATATTAATGGGTTTGGTCTAAAGACTTTTATGAAAAGTGAAACCTGACCCTAAATTTGCTCACTAAGGCCTGAATTTGACAGCTTTGTACGCATTTGGTCGTTCAAAAACTCCTCTGATTTATTAGGCCTTTCGTTTGTCTGTTTTGTATTTACCAAAATAATGCAGATGGTTAAATGTATGGCTAATTAACGTTTATCTGGTTGTTTTATTTGTTCAAATTAACAAAATTAGCGTTTGTTTCTATAGTGTTAATTGTTTTTTGGAATAATTATTTGTTTTTAGTGACTGGTAGTGAGATCTGCTTTGAAGCACGGCTTTAACTCTACAAGTAAGTAGTGGTAAGGAGTTTGTGAGTATTTCTTGCCGATAATATAATGTTGATTTTTCTTACTATATGCTCTTTTGGTGAATAGTTATGTGGCACTTTTGCTTGCTAAGCGTTTAATGTCGACTTTTTATCCTATTTTTGTTGCTTTTCTGTGAATTATTTGCCAAATTGTCAACCGTATAAAATATCAGAACAATATTCTGGTAAGAATGGATTCAATTTTGCAGACAGGGCAGAAAGCTGCCAAAGCAGTAGAGGTCTGGTAATGTCACTTTTAGAAGTAAAAAATCTTCGTATCGAATACCCATCTCGTCATGGAGTTCACGCCGCAGTTAAATCACTTTCGTTCAACATTGAACGTGGTGAGATTGTTGGTGTTGTAGGCGAGTCTGGTGCAGGTAAATCAACAGTAGGTAATGCTGTGATCGATTTGCTGAGCCCTCCTGGCCGCATTGCTAGCGGCGAGGTATTTCTGGATGGCGAAAAAGTCTCTGGTTTATCTCCTGAACAGATGCGTTCTGTTCGCGGCTCAAAGATTGGTTTTATCTTCCAAGACCCAATGACTTCTCTTAACCCTCTATTCACAGTAGAACAGCAGTTAAAAGAGACGATTCATGCCAACATGAAGGTTTCGGATCAAGAAGCCTACCAGCGCTCATTAGACTTAATGAACCAAGTGGGTATCCCACAACCAGAAAACCGTTTAAAGCAGTACCCACACCAATTCTCAGGCGGTATGCGTCAGCGTGTGGTTATCGCGATCGCATTGGCAGGTGAACCTGATCTAATCATCGCAGATGAACCAACAACGGCACTTGATGTTTCTATCCAAGACCAGATCTTGGGTTTGATTCGCGACCTATGTATCAAGAAGAACGTAGGTTGTATGTTGGTCACGCACGACATGGGTGTGGTATCTAACGTTACTGATCGCGTAGCCGTGATGTATCGTGGTGATTTGGTTGAGTTTGGTCCGACGGCGAAAGTCCTTGGTACTCCTGAACACCCATACACACACAGTCTTATCTCTGCGGTTCCTCGTTCAGATCGTAAACTCGATCGCTTCCCTCTTGTTAGCTACATCGAAGAAGCACAAGAGATGGAACCTCTAGATGTGAAAAACCACTGGTTAGGTCAAAGCCAAGATCACCGTGATTACACTGGTCCATTGTTGAATGTTGAGAACGTAAACTTGCGCTTCACCACCAAAGATTCTTTCTTTGAGAGCCGTCGTGAGTACGTTCAAGCATCCAACAACGTGAGCTTTGAAGTACATGAAGGTGAGACGTTTGGTTTAGTAGGTGAATCAGGCTCAGGTAAATCAACGATTGCTCGTGTGATTGCTGGCTTGTACGCACCCAACTCAGGCAAGGTAACGTTTGAAGGCGTTGACCTGACTGGGCTTAAATCTGAAAAAGAACGTCGCCCTATGCGTCGCCAAATGCAGATGGTTTTCCAAAACCCTTACACATCAATGAACCCTCGAATGAAGATATTCGACATCATTGCTGAGCCTATCCGATTCCATAAGCTTACTCGTAACGAAAATGAAACTCGTCAGATCGTGAACGATCTACTAGAGCACGTTGGTTTGGGCGTAATGGCCGGGGTTAAGTACCCACACGAATTCTCAGGTGGCCAACGTCAGCGTATTTCTATCGCTCGCGCCTTGGCAACTCGCCCTCGTCTTTTGATTTGTGATGAACCTACGTCGGCACTGGATGTGTCGGTACAGGCTCAGATCCTCAACCTATTAAAAGACTTACAAGACGAGCTAAACCTAACCATGCTGTTCATCAGTCACGATTTACCGGTTATTCGCCAAATGTGTGATCGTGTTGGTGTGATGCAAATGGGAGAGCTATTGGAAGTTGCGCCAACCGAGCAGCTATTCCAATCGCCTCAGCATGAATACAGCAAACACCTAATTTCTTTAATGCCTGAATTTACAGGTTTAAGAGAAGAAAAAGCAGTGGCACAAGCCGCGGTATAAAAATCAGCAGGCTGGAGTTTAGCTTGCTAAAAACAATAAACAGACGCAAATACAACAACTAGGGATCTGGATTCCCGCATGAAGGAGTTATGCAATGAAAACCATGAAAAGCAAATTAGCAGTAGCTTTAATGGCAGCTGGCCTAAGCTTTAGTGCAGCAGCAGCAGATATTACCGTTGGCTACGCAGCTGACCCTGTATCACTTGACCCGCACGAGCAGCTGTCTGGTGGCACACTGCAAATGTCTCACATGGTGTTTGACCCTCTAGTACGTTTCACAAAAGAGATGGATTTTGAAGGCCGCCTAGCATCGAGCTGGGAGCGTGTTGATGAAACGACTTTCCGCTTCAACCTACGTAAAGGTGTGAAATTCCACTCTGGTAACGAACTGACTGCTGATGATGTTGTGTGGACTTTTGAACGTCTACAAGCTTCTCCAGACTTTAAGTCTATCTTCACGCCATACGAAAAAATGGTAAAAGTGGATGACTACACAGTTGAGCTAGTATCAAAAGCGGCTTACCCACTAGTACTACAAACAGCAACTTACATCTTCCCAATGGACAGCAAGTTCTACTCTGGCCAAACAGCGGAAGGTAAAGACAAGTCTGAGCTAGTTAAGCACGGTAACTCGTTTGCTTCGACTAACGTTTCAGGTACTGGTCCATTTATCGTAACGCAGCGTGAGCAAGGCGTTAAAGTAACGTTCGAGCGTTTCAACGATTACTGGGACACAGAAACTGAAGGCAACGTAGACAAGCTAACACTTGTGCCAATCAAAGAAGACGCGACACGTGTTGCAGCACTTCTTTCTGGCGACGTTGATATGATTCACCCAGTAGCACCAAACGATCACAAGCGTGTTAAAAACGCTAAGAACATCGATCTAGTGACGCTACCTGGTACTCGTATCATCACGTTCCAAATGAACCAAAACAGCAACGAAGCACTTAAAGATGTTCGCGTTCGTCAGGCGATTGTTCACGCAATCAACAACGAAGGTATCGTTAAGAAGATCATGAAAGGCTTCGCAACAGCAGCTGGTCAGCAAAGCCCAACAGGCTACGCGGGTCACAACGAAGACCTAGTTCCTCGTTACGATCTGAAAAAAGCGAAAGAGCTGATGAAAGAAGCGGGCTACGAAGATGGCTTTACGCTAACTATGATGGCTCCAAACAACCGTTACGTGAACGATGCGAAAGTAGCGCAAGCGTCTGCGGCAATGCTGTCTAAGATTGGTATCAAAGTTGATCTTAAAACTATGCCTAAAGCACAGTACTGGCCTGAGTTTGACCTATGTTCAGCAGACATGATGATGATCGGCTGGCACTCAGATACAGAAGATTCAGCTAACTTCAACGAGTTCCTAACTATGACTCGTAACGAAGAGACTGGCCGTGGTCAATACAACTGTTCTGGCTACTCAAACCCAGAAATGGATGCGATCGTAGAAGCTTCTAACACTGAAACTGACCCAGTTAAGCGTGCTGAAATGCTGAAAGGCGTTGAAGCAACACTTTACAACGACGCAGCATTCGTACCGCTACACTGGCAAAGTGAAGCGTGGGGCGCGAAGTCTAACGTAGGTGCAGCAGACGTAGTAAACCCAATGGTTATGCCTTACTTCGGCGACCTAGTTGTAAAATAATCTAGCTTGCTAGAATCGAGAGCCTGAAGCTTTTCAGGCTCTCAAATTATTAAGATATAGATTTAAGTTTCGGTATTTGGTCTTCCTTCAGTCTGGCTAAATACCTTTTTTAAGACTGAATTTTGTTATCTAGTCGCGGATTTCGACTAGATAGTCATGGATAGATAAGGGGCAAGGAATGGTTACGTTTCTGGTCAAGCGCCTGTTTCAGGCACTGATAGTGATGTTTGTGATCAGTTTGGTGGCGTTTGCCATTCAGGATAACCTGGGCGACCCGTTGCGTGAGTTAGTCGGTCAATCTGTTTCAGAATCGGAGCGTCAAGCGCTGCGTGATGAACTCGGCTTAAATGATCCCTTCATTACAAAATACACTCGCTTTGTGGGCGCAGCTCTACAAGGTGATCTTGGTACTTCATATTTCTTTAAACGCCCAGCTGTGGACGTAATCTTAGATAAACTAGTCGCAACGCTTGAGCTTGTGTTCGGCGCTTCTCTGATCATTGTTTGTCTGTCGATTCCACTTGGCGTTTATTCTGCAATACACCCAAAAAGCTTCTTCACTAAACTGGTGATGGCGGGCAGTAGTATCGGCATTTCTGTGCCTGTTTTCTTAACCGCAATCATGTTGATGTATGTATTCTCTATTGAGTTAGGTTGGCTGCCGTCGTTTGGACGTGGTGAGACCGCAAACTGGTTTGGCTGGGAGTCTGGTTTCTTAACGATAGATGGCCTTGCACACTTAGTGCTGCCGAGTATTGCTCTAGCATCTATCATGCTGCCTCTGTTCATTCGTCTAGTACGCTCTGAAATGCTAGAGGTTCTTAGCTCTGAATATATCAAGTTTGGTAAAGCAAAAGGCCTAGCGCTGAACAAGATTTACTACCAACACGCTTTGAAAAACACAATGCTGCCAGTACTAACGGTAGGCGGTGTTCAAATCGGTACTATGGTGGCTTACACCATTCTTACTGAAACTGTATTCCAGTGGCCGGGTACCGGCTTCCTATTCCTTGAAGCGATTAACCGAGTGGATACACCACTGATTACCGCATACGTTATCTTCGTTGGCCTGATCTTCGTAGTAACTAACACCATTGTTGACTTGCTATACGGCATCATTAACCCAACAGTGAACATCACAGGGAAAGGAGCATAATCATGGAACAAACAACAACAGCTCCATCTCGTTGGGAGCGATTCAAGCAGTCAGACATTCTGTACTACTTCTTACGTGACAAAGTGGCAATGGTGAGCTTCGCTATCTTTGCGGCTTTCCTTGTTATGGCATTAGCGGCACCTATTCTAGCGCCAACAGACCCGTATGACGTGACGTCTATCGACATCATGGATTCTGAGTTGCCACCATCTTGGATGGAAGACGGCGAAGAACGCTTCCTACTGGGTACTGATGAGCAGGGTCGTGACATCTTATCTACGATGCTTTACGGCTCGCGTCTGTCATTGACGATCGGTTTCCTAGCGGTAGGTCTTCAGCTGACTCTCGGTATCATCATTGGCTTGTCTGCAGGTTACTTCGGTGGTCGTATTGATAGCTTCCTGATGCGTTTTGCCGATGTTCAGCTTTCGTTCTCAACCATGATGGTTGCGATCATTGTCTCGGCCATCTTTAAGGCGAGTTTCGGTAGTGACTTCTACGCGCAATATGCGGTTGTTATGCTGGTGGTGATCATCGGTATTGCTGAATGGCCGCAGTATGCTCGTACGATTCGTGCATCGGTATTGGCAGAGAAGAAGAAAGAGTACGTAGAAGCGGCACGTGTGATGGGCTTTAGAGCGCCTCGCATCATGTTCCGCCATATTCTGCCTAACTGTTTATCACCGATTTTGGTTATCTCTACGGTACAGGTGGCAAATGCCATCATGTCAGAAGCGGCACTTTCTTTCCTAGGTTTAGGTCTTCCGGTAGACCAACCATCACTCGGTGCCCTGATCAGTACTGGTTTTAACTACATTTTCTCAGGAGCATGGTGGATCACAGCATTCCCAGGTGTGCTTTTGGTAACATTGGTTCTCGTTATTAACCTATTAGGCGACTGGTTACGTGACGTGTTTAACCCGAAAATTTATAAAGGGTGATAGCCCGGTTTGATTTTTAGTAAAAAAAGTCACTAAATTAAGAGCCGTAAGCAATTACGGCTCTTTTTTTGCTTAATGGATCTGGAACTTAGTATTATTGACAGTGTCAATAATAGTTAAAATGGAATTCATGTTTTATCGACATAGATTCGGTAATAATTAGCCCGCAAGGGTTTAAGTGGTGGTTATGAAATTGACAATGAATGCTGTATGTCGTGCTGTGACGAGAAATTATCGTATGGGACTTATCGCTGCATCTCTTTTGGTATCGAGCCAAGTGAATGCAGAGTCGGTTCTATGTGATGCAACTCAGGCAAGCACCAACCAATTACCACAGCTAGAGCAATCATGTCCGATCGGTAAGGGCGTGTGGGGCAGTAAAGCACCAAAACGTCATTCAGATAACGAACTGTTTTGGGTTCAATGTGGCCTGCTGAACAAGCCTTTGTCACTGAGCCGAGCAAAGCCTCTGTATGAGAAGATCTCGACCAACGTTTGGATGAAGCCGGAAGGCGGAGACTACCGTTGCTTAATCGGACCTTATTCTACCTTCTCTGATGCGAGAAAAGACCTAGCTCAGGTGCGTAAGGTTTCTGGTTACGGTGAAGCCTTTATTCGTATGGTCGATAAGTCGAAAACCTCATCACAGCCTATTGTGGCAAAACCAGCAGAGCCAAAAGCGGTGACGCACAAGGCTCCTGCAAAAGTAGAAGCTAAGCCTGCACCGAAACCTGTGGCTACTAAGCAAGTGGCGGCGGTAGCGAGCGCTGCAGCAATTCAGACGCTACCAAGCGGTAACGCGAGTTCAGACAATGATCTAGAGATCGAGATTCGCGTGAAAGCAGACATTGCGGGTAGCCAATATGCTATTCCTTACCTTCTAGATCATCAACAACAGTTCTACATGGAGCAAGGTAAGCCTTGGAGCCGCCTAGATTACGATAGCGCTGAATTGGTGTGTAATCAGGTCAACATGAAGCTGATGAGTGAGAAGCAATGGCAAAGCATCTTGAGCTCAAAGGTTATGGAAAAACAGAACTGGCCAATGCATCTCCCTTATTGGGGCGCAGATAAGAAAGGTCTGTTTACCAACGGTAACGTGAATCAACTAAAAGGGTCTTCACTTCTCAATGTGATGTGTGTGAAATAACTCCGACATGCAGCAATACCAAATAAGCCTCAGCCATCGCTGGGGCTTTGTTGTTTATACGCCTCTCTTTTTCAACATCGGTTCGACTTTTAGACACTCGTTCTTCAAGACGAATTTGATTAAAAATTGTTAAAAATTGTTCAAATAGCGCGGCTGATGCGTAGAAAACCATAACTCAAGCAATAAGGTGATTGAGATTATGAGTTTAAAAAAACGATTAGAAGACGTGGCTCCACGCTTTGAAGCCGGAGGGAAGTACGAAAAGCTCTACCCAGTGTATGAAGCTTTCGCGACAATATTCTATACACCCGGAAACGTAAACCGCGGTATAACCCATGTTCGTGACAGCATTGACCTAAAGCGCATCATGATTCTGGTATGGCTGGCGACTTTCCCGGCAATGTTCTGGGGGATGTATAACGTCGGACACCAAAGCGTCCTCGCATTAACCTCCAGCTATCAACTTAACGAACTTGCCTCGGTTATTGAAAGCAGCTGGCGTCTGTCGTGGGCATTTGGTGATGCGCAGTCATTGGTGGCAAGTGGCTGGGAAAGTCAGATGTTGCTTGGTGCACTCTATTTCCTACCCGTTTATGCCACGGTGTTTGTGGTAGGTGGCTTCTGGGAGGTTTTATTTGCCGTTGTACGAAAACATGAGGTGAATGAAGGTTTCTTTGTTAGCTCGGTACTATTCGCACTCATTCTTCCGCCAACCATCCCGCTTTGGCAAGCCGCTTTAGGTATCACCTTTGGTATCGTTGTCGCCAAAGAGCTGTTCGGTGGTACAGGACGAAACTTCTTGAACCCAGCCCTTGCAGGCCGCGCGTTTCTCTATTTCGCCTATCCAGCCAACATGTCGGGTGGGCTTGTGTGGGTTGCCGCTGACGGCTATTCAGGCGCGACACCGCTGAGTCAATGGTATGAAGGCGGCAGCACGTCACTCATCAATAACATGACTGGCGAGGCGATCACCTGGATGGATGCCTTTATCGGTAATATTCCAGGTTCGATGGGTGAGGTGTCGTCACTGCTGATCATGCTGACGGGGTTGATTTTGATTGTGATGAAGATAGCGTCTTGGCGCATTGTCGCCGGTGTGATTGTCGGCCTTGTCGTGACGTCGAGTTTACTGAACTGGATAGGGTCGGATACTAACTCGATGTTTTCGATGCCGTTTTACTGGCACTTTGTGTTGGGTGGTGTTGCCTTTGGTACCTTCTTCATGGCAACAGACCCTGTATCTGCCGCGTTTACCAATCAGAGTAAATGGGCCTATGGGATTTTGATCGGCGTGATGACGGTCGGTATTCGAGTGCTTAATCCAGCCTACCCAGAGGGCATTATGCTGGCTATCTTGTTCGCCAACCTGTTCGCTCCGCTATTCGACTTTGTAGTGAAAGAGCAGAACATTAAACGAAGACTTAAACGGACATCGCGCTAATCTAGGTGATTAAAAGTGAAAGTGACTCCCATAAGAAAGGCTTGCATTGATGCAAGCCTTTCAATTTTTATCGCGATTGATTTGAGGTTGATTTAACTCCACTTCAAATCAATCTCGAAAGGCTGTGTGCTACCACAATGCTCACCGCACATCTCGTCGTAGGCGCTGTTATGAACCAACATTGCTGATGCTACGCCTTGGTCGCTAAAGTGATCGCGTGCTTGGTTAATACTCAAAAACTTCATAGGGTGCTGGTGGTCATCTTTGATTAATTGTTTTTGCTCGCCAATAACTTGGTAAGCCAAGTAAATCCCGCCTTCAAATGATTCGATCAGTAGATTCATTACAAACTCCGTTGTTGTTTTGGATCGCTAAGATTTTGTTTTTGTATCTACGGGGATGGGGGCTTGAAGGTTCATCTATACTAAAAATGAAAAAAACCAGAAGCGTGCTTCTGGTTTATCTAGAGGTAAACGAATCAATTTAGCGATTAGTTGATTTTCTGCATGATGCTAGAGCTGCCGTTGCTATTACCGAAGCTGTCCATCTTACGACGAATCAGTAGGCCCTCATCCCAATCAGTGCCTGCTGGTTGGTATTCCCATTTAATGAAGTACTCATCGTTTGCGTGGCACGCTGTACCTGCTACATAGCCATCAGCGTCACAGAAGCGCACGACCGTGTTCAACTCAGTCAAGGTTGCTTTCGACTCGCGGCCCGCTTGGTTGAACCACCAGTAGTCGATAGTCGCTAATTGAGCGTAAGTATAAACAGACTCGCCCAAATCTTCCGGTGATGAAGGAGCACCATTTTGGCTTTCACACTCTGCGCCAGATATTGTGATTGCTAAGTCTGAGAAGACCATTCTCATGACTGCACTTTGTCCATCGCCACAAATCGCGGTGGTGTCCCATGTACCTGTGAAGTCGACGTAGCGCTCGGCATCTTTTGAATCAACTTCATAATAGTAACCAACGCGCTCTGTTGCACGAGATGGGTCATTGTTAGGGTCATCGCCTAGTGTTTCTTTTTTAACGATCTCGGAATAAATACCAGTCACAGGGTCAAAAGAGCCAGAGGTTGTGCTGCGAATCCATTTTGGCGTGCCGTTCTCACCATCATCCCAAACATGGTTGGCGGTGTAATGGTTTAGGTCTGATGCCTTTTCAGCATCAAACGGCATCCAGTCGATGTCCGAGTTTGTAAATTCTTCATCTGCCGTTGAAGACTGTGCTAGATCTCGAAGTCTGTATGCAAAAGGGTTGTTGAGCACAAACTGACTATCCGGTGTAAGATCGCCATTCTCATGGTCTATTTGGTTATCACCATCAATATCACAACCCTTCCTTTCTGGATCTTCTTCTTCGATCCATTGGTGCGCAGCGTTAGAAACACAGGTGAGGTACTGTTCTGCGAAGTTTTCCGACAATGAATAATCGTTCGATCCAGCCAGCATAGAGACGGAGTCAGCTGAGTTCACCTTGAATGTCATCTCGGTCATGCCACGAGTACGTTCAAACATTTCTGATTCCATAAGCTTATCAGCATGAACGTAGGTGAACTTTTCAGAGTTTTGAGTCACATCAATATAACGAACGATTTTACCTTCAGCCATAAAAGGATTAACGGTGTCTTCGCCGCGAGTCATTGAACCAAACGCATTTTGCATATGATCAAGAGCATCTTCTTCCGAAGTGATGTTTGCAGAGTCTACGCCCATTTCGTCTAAGAAGTCGATCACGCTATCACGATCATCTAAGCTTAGATCTTCCATCTTAGCTAGAGTCGTTGCATCAGGCGATCGCAGCGCATCTGGAATGGTCAGCACATCATCGGACGAACTACCAAATTCGTTATCTAAAGATTGAAGTAAAATCGCTAGGTTAACGGCACGTGCATATTTGCCCGCAGCTTCAAATGGAGTCAATACATCACGGTTGGATGCTGCGCCCACTTTTAAGCCATTTTCACCACCAATAAAGAAGGTCACTGTGTCGTTAGTTTTAGCGGTAAATTCGCCTTCGCTATTTGTAATACCGTTTAAGCCAGAACTGGTGTTGTAGTAGATACCTTCAACAGCGGCATCGATAAATTTGTTGGTTGTTGTTGATGGTTCTGTCGGTGTTGTGACACCTGAATTAGAACTGTCGCTACCACAACCTGTTAAAGCCACTGCAATCGCCGCTGCGAGAATACTCACTTTTTTCATTACTCGTATATCCTTTCTGTAATAGAGCTATTTGTTATTTTTATGCGTGTAATTTTATAGCGCGCGATTGTAGCGTGATCTTTCTTCCAAGTTAAGTGTGTAAAATGCTGTTCGGTTAATAAACATTCAAACATACGGTAAAAAACACAAAAAGCCGACAGATGTCGGCTTTTTCATAATATTTCTTTGACTTACAAAGGTTTAACGCATCGTCACAAATTCTTCGCTGCCCGTTGGGTGAATCGCCACAACAGAGTCGAAATCTGCTTTGGTTGCGCCCATCTTCATTGCAACGCCGAAGCCTTGAATCATTTCATCAACAGTGAAACCGATGCCGTGTAGGCCAACTACAGTCTCTTCTTCGCCAGCACATACTAGCTTCATCTTACAAGGTTGACGGTGCTGAGTGACTGCTGTGTACATTGCAGTAAAACCAGACGTGTATACCTTGATGTTGTCTTTGCCGTATTGCTCTTCAGCTTCTTGAGTCGTTAGACCAATGGTGCCGATAGGTGGGTGGCTGAATACAACAGTAGGAACGAGCGTGTAGTCCATCTTCGCGTTTGATTGACCGTTGAATAGGCGCTCAGAAAGCTGACGACCGGCTTTAACAGCAACAGGTGTTAGCTCGATGCCGCCTTCCATGATGTCGCCAACACAGTAGATACCAGGAACGTTGGTTGCTTGGAACTCGTCTACTTTGATGTAGCCACGATCGTTCGTCTCAACGCCAGTTGATGCTAGGTTGATAGCGTCAGTTGCTGGATGGCGGCCGATAGCCCAAATTAGGTGGTCAACGTTTTGAGTGTTGCCGTTCTCAAGGTGCAGAGTCAGCGTGCCATCTGCTTCTTTCACTACTTCTTTAGGAACAGAGTGCGTGTGAAGTGTTGGACCTTCCGCTTCCATTACTTCAACCAGTGTTTCAACAATCATTGGGTCGAAGCTGCGAAGTGGTGACTCTTTACGACAGAACAAGTGTGTTTCTGTGCCAAGTGCGCTTAGTACGCCTGCGATTTCAACTGCGATGTAGCCAGCGCCGATAACAGCAACACGTTTAGGTTGCTCCATTAGGTCGAAAAAACCATTTGAATCGATGCCGTATTCTGCGCCTGGGATGTTTGGAATGGTTGGACGACCACCTACCGCGATCAGGATGTGATCAGCTGTGTAGTGTTCACCGTTAACTTCAACTGTCTTTTCATCAACGAACTTAGCAAAGCCTTTGATTACGTTTACTTTGTTGTTACCTAGTACGCGGTCGTAAGATTGGTGGATACGACCAATGTACGCTTGGCGGTTTTCAATCAGCTTGCTCCAGTTAAAGCTTTTTACTTCAACGTCGAAGCCGTAGTCCTCAGAGTATAGGTTGATTGCTTCAGCGACTTGAGCGCCGTGCCACATTACCTTTTTAGGAACACAACCAACGTTTACACAAGTACCACCAAGGTCTTGAGCTTCGATAAGTGCAACTTTTGCACCGTGCATAGCTGCGCGGTTAGCCGATGCGATGCCGCCTGAACCGCCACCGATACAGATGTAATCAAAATGAGTCGCCATTACTTTCTCCATTTATTGAAGGTTGTAGTCACAGTGAGAGCACTGGATACCTACGTCCTATAGATTCTTAAATTGTCTAATTATTATATTGAGGGCAGATCGGTTGAACTCAATCTCCCTGTTTAAAATTTATTCGTCCACATCACAGTCTGTTGAAGATTCTTCAGTCTATGATGTGGACTCGAGATTACTCGGGTACGATCCACTCTACTTTGAAGTGACCGGTCGCTGGCGCAATTGCTTCCTTCAAGAATGGAAGAATCTCTTTCATTTGGCTTTCTAGCTTCCAAGGCGGGTTAATCACGATCATGCCTGATGCCGTCATGCCACGCTCGTTGGTGTCTGGTGATACGCCAAGTTCGATTTGTAGAATCTTGTTGATGCCTAAGCCTTCGAGACCTTCGATCATATCTTCGATATCACAGCGATTTACTACCGGGTACCAAATTGCGTAGATACCGGTTGCCCAGCGCTTGTGGCTTTGAGCGATTGCAGTCACGACATCACGGAACTCTTTTGCCAGCTCGTAAGGCGGGTCGATCAGTACTAAACCACGACGTTCTTTTGGTGGCAGGCTGCCCTTTAAGCGCTTAAAACCATCTTCTTTGTAGATAGATACCTGACGATCACGGTGGAACTCTTGCTCAAGCAGCGGGTGATCGGCTGGGTGAAGCTCAGTCAGTACCATGCGGTCTTGGTCACGCAGGTGTGCACGTGCAACACGTGGAGAACCCGGGTAGTAACGCAGTTTCTCGCCATTATTGAGAATGGAAATAGACTCAAGGTAGCTTTGAATGTCTTCAGGAAGGTCTGTTTGCTCCCACACACGAGCAATACCTTGCTTGTATTCACCGGTTTTTTCAGACCATTCATGCGTTAAGTCGTAACGACCTACACCAGAGTGAGTGTCATGATAAACAAAAGGCTTATCCTTCTGTTTCAAAGAATTAAGAATAAGGCTCTGTACGATATGCTTTACTACGTCGGCATGGTTACCTGCGTGGAAGCTGTGGCGATAACTTAACAAATTAAACTCTCGTAACACTCTCGAATTAGAGTGTGGTTAGTGTAGGTGGGGTTAATCAGACTATTATAACCCTCAATGGACCATAAATTCTCGAACAATTCAGGGACAGTCGTCAGCTATCTGCAGTTAGTTATTGGTTCTACTATTGAAATTTGCCTTTATGGGCACTATTTAATAACTATTCGCAGGTGATTTTTTAGGGCGAACTTTAGCCTGATGACTGTAAGACGACCTCATTACAAAAAAGACGAAAGTCTCTAAAGCCAAAGGAATGTTTATATGTCTAATCCGCTATTAACCTTCACGGACTTACCTCCGTTTTCACAGATCAAGCCAGAGCACGTAAAGCCTGCAGTTGAGCAAGTGATTGAAGCGTGTCGCAACAAGATAGAACAAGTACTTGAAGGTAATACTTCACCAAGCTGGGACAACCTAGTTGCTCCAATTGAAGAAGTGGATGATCGTTTAGGTCGCATTTGGTCACCTGTGAGCCATATGAACTCTGTCGTGAACAGTGACGAACTGCGTGAAGCGTATGAGAGCTGCTTACCTGTGCTATCTGAATACGGCACTTGGGTTGGCCAACACAAAGGCTTGTTCGAAGCGTATAAAGCGATCAAGGCGAGTGAAGCATTCTCTGCACTGAACCGAGCTCAACAAAAAACTATTACCGACGCACTGCGCGACTTTGAATTGTCGGGCATTGGCTTACCTGCAGATGAACAGCATCGTTACGGCGAGATCAGCAAGCGCCAGTCTGAGTTAGGCTCTCAATTCTCAAATAACGTGCTTGATGCAACCATGGGTTGGAGCAAGCAGATCACAGACGTAGCTGAGCTGGCAGGTATGCCTGAATCAGCACTGGCGGCAGCTCAAGCGGCGGCTGAGTCTAAAGAGCAAGAAGGCTACCTACTGACTTTAGATATCCCATCATACCTACCTGTGATGACCTACTGTGATAACCAAGAACTGCGTAAAGAGCTTTATGAAGCGTACGTAACGCGCGCTTCAGATCGCGGTCCAAACGCAGGTAAGTGGGACAACACTGAGATCATCACCGAGCAACTTAAGCTGCGCCACGAGATCGCGCGCATGCTTGGTTTCAGTACTTACAGCGAAAAATCACTGTCGACTAAGATGGCAGAAACGCCAGACCAAGTACTTGGTTTCCTTAACGACCTAGCAGTAAAAGCCAAACCGCAAGGTGAGCGCGAAGTAGAAGAGCTACGCCAGTTTGCTGAGAAAGAATTTGGTGTCTCTGAGCTAAACCTGTGGGACATCGCTTACTACAGTGAGAAACAAAAACAGAAACTGTTCGAGATCTCTGATGAAGAGCTTCGTCCTTACTTCCCAGAATCTAATGTGGTTTCAGGTCTGTTTGAGGTACTGAACCGCGTGTTTGGTATGTCGGTAACAGAGCGTCAAGGCGTAGACACTTGGCATGAGTCAGTGCGTTTCTTTGATATCTTTGATGCGACTGGAACACTGCGTGGTAGCTTCTACCTAGATCTATACGCACGTGAACACAAACGTGGTGGCGCTTGGATGGATGACTGTCGTGGTCGTCGCATTACCGAATCTGGCGAGCTACAGACCCCGGTTGCTTACCTAACGTGTAACTTCAATAAGCCAGTTGGTGATAAGCCAGCACTGTTTACTCACGATGAAGTGGTGACCTTGTTCCACGAATTCGGTCACGGTATCCACCACATGCTAACGCAAGTAGAAGCGGGCGCAGTTGCGGGTATCAATGGCGTGCCTTGGGATGCGGTTGAATTACCAAGTCAGTTCCTAGAAAACTGGTGTTGGGAAGAAGAAGCGCTGTCGTTCATCTCTGGTCACTTCGAAACGGGTGAAGCGCTACCAAAAGAGATGCTAGAGAAGATGCTAGCGGCGAAGAACTTCCAATCTGCGATGTTTATCCTGCGTCAGCTAGAGCTTGGTTTGTTCGATTTCACGCTACACACAGAATACGACCCTGAAGTGGGTGCTCGCGTACTAGAAACGCTAGCGGATGTTAAGTCTAAGGTGTCGGTACTGCCAAGCCTAGATTGGAACCGTTTCTCACACAGCTTTGGTCATATCTTTGCTGGTGGTTACAGCGCGGGCTACTACAGCTACCTGTGGGCAGAAGTGCTATCGGCAGATGCGTTCTCAGCATTTGAAGAAGAGGGTATCTTCAACACTGAAACGGGTAATCGCTTCCTGAACAACATCCTTGAAATGGGTGGCAGTGAAGAGCCAATGGAGCTGTTCAAACGCTTCCGTGGTCGTGAGCCACAAATCGACGCAATGCTGCGCCACGCGGGAATCAACGCATAATCACGGTAACTATCTAGTTTATTGCGAAAAGAGCCTCTAGTTAGAGGCTCTTTTTTTGTCTGTGCGTTATGCCAAGCAAGGCGAATCAATGTTATGGATTCACATTGCGGTTGATAGGGTTCTGCAATGAAATCAGTGTCTCTGTCGACTGAACTTCATCGATCGCTTGCAGCTTATCGATCAATACAAACTGCAGCTCTTCTATCGACTTACACATCAGCTTTACAAAGATATTGTAAGCACCAGTGGTGTAGTACGCCTCAACCACTTCGTCTAAGGCATTCAGCTTAGCGATCGCCGAGTGGTAATCTTTGGCAGCATTAAGGTTGATGCCAATAAAGCAACACACGTCGTAACCCAGTTTTTTGGTGTTTACCACAACTTCCGTTCGCTCGATAATGTCTGCCGATCTCATCTTTTCGATGCGAACGTGAATCGTCGCAGGGCTGACATCGAACTGCTTTGCCATTTCAGCGTAAGGAGTTCGTGCATCTTCCATCAAGGTTTTGAGAATGGCACGGTCTAGATCATCTAGACGAGCTGTGGTTGTGGACATGCATAATCCTTAGGTTGAATGAAAAACATACCGGCTTGAGTACACATCATAGCCAAGGGTGATAATATTAGCAGTAACTATAGGGTTAGGGTGAATTCAGTGCGATTTTCGTTATTTTTTATTGTGATGTGTTGGAGTGTTTTTGCTTCAGCTCAGGCAAAAGATGTGTTGGTTATTCACTCTTATCATCAAGGCTTTTTCTGGACAGATGATTTCCATAAAGGACTATCTGATGAGCTCGATCGCGATGGGTTATCTTACCGGGTTGTTTATCTCGATACCAAGCGAACTCAAAACGCTGAATACTTAGAGCGAATTTATCAGCTATACCGCACTAAGCTGTCGCATGAAGAGTTTGCCGCTGTAGTCGTCAGTGATAATAACGCCCTCAATCTGATGAAACGCTTAGCGCCCGAACTCAATGGCACGCCCGTTATTTTTGGTGGCATCAACAATTTTTCTCCGCAAATGATTGAAGGCTTGCACGCAACCGGTATCACTGAAGATATTGATATGGCGAGCAATATTGAGCTGATCAATCGACTTCAATCGACGGTTAAAAAAGTTTACGTGGTTACCGATCACTCGGTAACGGGTGAAGCTATTCGCGCTCAAGTGGATTTATTTCTACAAAAACGCCCTGAGTTTTCTGGGATGGTGGAGCAATATACGCCTGATTCTTATCAAGAACTGATGACGTTCGCGCAACGCGCTGATCTAACTAAAAGCTTGTTGTTCTGGGCCTACTACCGCGACATCAATGGTCGGGTCAGCAGCAAAGAAGACTGGCGTCAGCTCAACAAAAAAACTCAGATGCCATTGTATATTGTGCAAGATTTAGGACTTGGGTTTGGTGCGATTGGTGGCGTGATCCACAGTGGAGAAACGCAAGGTCGAGACACGGGGCGCGTGCTGTTGAGCGTGCTGAACAATCCTAAGGCTCCATTGCCATTGGTGGTTGCTGGCGCGCCAGAAATCAAACTCGATTACCAACAGATCTCACGTTGGGATTTGGGTGCAGAGAATGAAGCCTCAGTAACCTTCCTCAATAAGCCGAAGTCATTCTTAATGCGCTATCGCGATGAAATTCGCACCATCGGTTTAATGTTCTTGAGCATGTCGTGTGTTATCGCGGTGTTGGTGTATTACCTTAACCGTCTGAAGAAGAGCGAACGTGCAAGTCGCCAAAGCCAACGACTGTTGGAGTCGATATTTGATCAGAGCCTGCAATTTATGGGCATCATTGATAAGGGTGGCGTGCTGCTGTCGAGTAACAGCAAGTTACATGAGCTGCTTTATAATCAAGGCTATAAACTGGGAACGCCGCTGCAACAACACCAACATTGGGAAAGTTCTGCGCGAGAAGTGCTAGCCGAATATTTCATCGCAAAAAGTGAGCACCCAGCCTTACGATTTGAAGCCGAGGTGTGGTGTCGAGATCGCGGTGCGATGGTGTTGGATATTTCATTGAAGCCGATGCCGGGCAGTGAAGACGAAGACATTCAGTTTCTCTTTGAGGCGCGCGACGTGACCTCACGTAAGCTTGCTGAGAATAAGCTGTTCCAACGTGAAGCAAACTTGAAGCTGTATTACGACAAACAGCCGGTGATGATGATTACGCTCGATGGCAATAATCGCATTCAACAAGTGAACCAGTTTGCCGAAGAGCTTTTGGGATACCCTCTCGATCAGTTGTTGGGCCATCGCCCTAGAGAATTCTATGTTGATGAGAACGCGATGATTCCTCGTCATATCTTGCTGCAACCTCAGCATAAGATTCGTGGTGTGTGGCGTCGTGATATCGAATATCGCCATGCCGACGGCAGCAAGAGCTGGATTCGTGAAAATATCCGCCCGTTGGTGGAGTCTGATCAGCTGTTGATTGTGGGTGAAGACATCACCGAAACGCACGAGCTTTCTGAAAAGCTAGAGTATCAGGCTCGCTATGACCTACTGACTGACACCTTTAACCGCAACCACTTTGAGCAAGAGCTGCAAAAGGCGCTGAAAGAGGTTGAGAGCCACATGCGAACTCACGCAATGTTGTTCCTAGATTTGGATCAGCTGAAAGTGCTGAACGATACCGCAGGACATGAAGCGGGTGATGCTGCGATCTTGTTTAGCGCCAAACTGCTAGAAGACGTACTGCCTTACAATGCGGTGTTAGCGCGAATGGGTGGTGATGAGTTTGCTGTGCTGATGAAAGACTGTACTGAACGAGATGCGGTGAATGTGTGTCGCAGTATTATCTCGATGATGAGTGAGAATCCATTCTTGTGGGATGATATTCGACTCAACCTGACGTGCTCTATCGGTATTCGATTGATCGACCATACAGCAGCTTCACCACAGATGGTGCACGCTCAGGCGGATGCAGCTTGTCATGCCGCTAAAGAAGAAGGTCGCAATCGCTATCATCTTTACCATCAAGATGATGAAGACCTGCGTCGTCGCCATCTTGAGATGGAGTGCGTTAACCTAGTGCATGAGGCCTTGGCTAACGATCGCTTAGAGTTGTTTGCGCAGCGAATTCTTGGCCTAGATGAAGACAGCGATAAAATGCACTTTGAAATCTTGGTCCGCATCAAGAACATCCAAGGGGAATACATCTCCCCGGGGATCTTCATGCCAGCCTCAGAGCGTTATAACATCGCGCATTTGATTGACCGCCAAGTCGTCAGTCAAACCTTGGGTTGGTTGGAGCAACGCCCTGAGGTTATTGAGGAACTGGGGATGTGTTCAATCAATCTTTCCGGTCACTCGATGGGTAACCGTGAGTTTGTCGAATTTTTGATAGATAGCCTGAGCGATTCATCGATACCGTGTCATAAGATTTGTTTAGAGATCACCGAAACAGCGGCCATGAGTAACATGAAGCAGGCGATCAAGTTCTTCACTCGAATCAAAGAGCTTGGCTGCATGATTGCATTGGATGATTTTGGCTCAGGGCTATCGTCATTTGGCTATCTGAAAAAGCTGCCTGTCGATATTGTGAAGATCGATGGCTTGTTTGTACGTGATATTGATGTGAATGAGATGGACCATGTGATGGTTCGCTCGATCAATGATCTTGCCAAGCAGATGGGCAAGCACACCGTGGCTGAGTTCGTTGAAAATACCCAGATTATCGACAAGCTTATCGAACTGGGTGTGAACTACGCGCAGGGCTACATCATAGGGCGACCTAAGCCACTCGCAGAGCTTGTTGAAGAGTTAAGACAAGAGCGAGAGACAGAGCCATTGGTTTAGGTAAGCCGACTTTAGCTGGGAATACTTTTCACCGCTAATATGTATTGTTGAGGCAATCAGGTAAACTGGTTGCCTCTTTTGTTTTGAATACTACTGTCTGTTGGAGACGACCTTGCAACTACAACTGATTTGCGAAGATGCTACCCAAATCGATCATTTGAATGACTTAGCGACCCGCTGGAACTTATCTCATGATGAAAGCAGCGATTTTGCTTTGGTACTGACTAGTGAGCGACTTGAGCTACGTAAAGTCGATGAGCCCAAGCTTGGCGCTATCTTTGTTGATTTAGTGGGAGGCGCAGTTGGTCACCGACGTAAGTTTGGCGGTGGTAAAGGTCAGGCGATTGCCAAAGCAGCTGGTTTAAACAAAGGCGCAACGCCAACTATTCTTGATGGTACTGCAGGCTTAGGGCGCGATGCGTTTGTGTTGGCTTCTCTAGGTTGTAAGGTGCAAATGGTCGAGCGTCACCCCGTTGTGGCCGCACTGCTTGATGATGGCTTGCAGCGAGCGCAACAAGACCCAGATATCGGTGGTTGGGTAACTGAACGCATGAAGTTGATTCACGCATCCAGTCACGATGCTTTAGACAAGCTCAGTAACGATCCTGACTTTGAACAACCTGATGTGGTGTACCTCGACCCTATGTACCCACACCCAGAGAACAAAAAGAAATCGGCTCTGGTCAAAAAAGAGATGCGCGTATTCCAATCTTTGGTGGGTGCCGATCTGGATGCTGATGGCCTATTTGAGCCAGCGATGAAGTTGGCATCGAAGCGAGTTGTGGTTAAAAGACCGGATTACGCAGCTTGGTTAGACGAGCAAAAACCGAGCATGGCGATCGAAACCAAAAAGAACCGTTTTGACGTCTATGTGAAAGCATCAATGACTTAATTGAAGCATCAATAACTTAGATACACGCTAAGAAAATTTCCCGTCATAAATACGATAAATTGCCATTTAACACTTGCGATAGTCGCGTTACAGATGTATATCTAACTAAGAATTATTATTATTCTTAGCTGGAGTTGAAGCATGGCTAAACGCTTTTGTAAGTTAAACCGTCGAGATATCACCGAACACTTGGGCGAGATCCACAGCTTAGTGACTGAACCTAAGTTCGTGTGTCGTTCTTGCGCGCGTTCTTCGGCGGATCAAGCGAATCTATGCAAACCCACCGCAATTCCACCTCTTGGTTGTCAAAACAAACCCGTTGAAGAGAAAGTCGCATGCGGCCTGCTAGCGGAAACATTACCTGCACCAGAACTGTCGCTTGCGGAAATCAACGAGGCAATTGAACCGAGCGTACAAATGTTCGATCCAGCCGCCGCTGATATGGCCCCTGAGCTTGCCAAAAAAGAAGCCGCACAGAAAAAAGCCAAGCTGAAAAAACTGATGGCGAAGGCGAGCGGTGATGAGAAAGCTGAACTCAAACAAGCGAAGAAAGCGGCTAAGAAACAAGAGAAGTACAAT
Organism: Vibrio sp. 10N.247.311.13; assembly: GCF_041467595.1. Classification (NCBI taxonomy): domain Bacteria; kingdom Pseudomonadati; phylum Pseudomonadota; class Gammaproteobacteria; order Vibrionales; family Vibrionaceae; genus Vibrio; species Vibrio sp. 10N.247.311.13. Next base: position 21,389 of record NZ_JBFSUX010000074.1, read on the forward strand.
AAGAAACTGGCGAAGATGATTAAGAAGCAGCAAAAGCTGTTTAAGAAAAGTCAGAAGCTGGAAAGTGAATTGGAACGAATCAACCTACAACTTGATGATGTTGCCTTCACTGAAACCAAGACTCAGGTAGTGAGCCACAATCAAATCCACTGAAGTTGATTTGAATGGTTTATTGCTACAGCGATGATTTAAAAAGAGCGACCTTAGGTCTAATGCCGTTCACTTAAGAGTGAACGGCATTTTTGTTCTTAGCATACCGTTGT
>NZ_JBFSUX010000075.1:0-21208 GCF_041467595.1 Vibrio sp. 10N.247.311.13
AGGTCAACGCCAATAGTTTGAATGGTGGACATAGTAACCTCCAGTTCTTCAGCGTGTACTAAGTAAGTATGGCACGCAGAGTGTCAGGTAGAGGGAGTCCATATCATTCGTTAGGTTTATAGGTAAGTTCATGGAAATAATTAGATTTCAGCCTCAGCATCTCGAAGCTTCAGCACGACTTTACCTTGAATCGAGAGTAGCTACTTTCACTTTCATGGATACAGATGAATATTGCTTAACTGATTTTGTGAAAGATACTGATGGAGAAGAAATTTGGGTGGCTGTAGAGCAGGGGGCAGTAATTGGTTTCCTCGCAATCTGGAAGCCTGAAAACTTCATTCACCATTTGTTTGTTAGTCCCAAAAATCTTAAACAAGGTGTTGGTTTAAAATTGCTAAATCATGCGAAAGACCTAAGTAATAACTTAAGTCTCAAGTGTCTTGTCCAAAATACGAATGCAACCCAGTTTTATCTTTCTCAAGGTTTCAAGATTCTTGAAACAGTGGGCAATGGGCCAGAAAACTATCACTTAATGAGCTTTGATGCACAAACCTAACAAACAATTTAAGAGGGATTCCCAACGCTTGGCATTTTTGCTTCTACTTCAATTTTAGTGGTTACGGTACAATGCTTTAGGTTGGGTGGTAGCGTTGCTCACCCCTTAATTGGGCGATGTGCTTTTACCCAAAATAATATAGGTGTTTGATTTGAAAGAATTAATGGAGTATTTTCCGGCTATTTTGACAGCGTTAATAGTAGCTCCTTTGGGGGTGTATCTGAAATCTCGTATGAAGAATTTGGCAGATCATGATGACCTCAATAAAGCTCTTGAACAACTTGAAAAGACTACTGAAGCTGTTGAGGTTATAAAAGGTCAACTCAACGAAAAGCATTGGGTGAAACAGCAAGTTTGGGATACTAAGCGTCAAGCCTATGAGGAAATATTATCTTATTTATTCCTTACAAAAGAGTATGTCAATAACCAAGTTACCTACCTAGGGGAGTATACTGATTGTTTTATTTACATCGGTGGGACAGGGTATGAGCTGGAAGACGAGGAGTATCAAAAGTCTTACGAAGAACACGTCAAAAGTGAACAAAGACAATTTTCAGAGAAGTATGAATCAACTGAAGCAAAGAAAGACAAGAATTGTCCGACAATACTCGCAAAAGCTACACTAAATTGGAAACAGTCTTTTCTATTAAGTCAATTTATCTTGACCCTGAATTAAGTAGAATCGAGGCGCTTTTATCTAACCTTAGGAAACGGTTATATGATGACCAGCCTAAGCAAGAAGCGGAAGAGTTTATTGGTGACTTTATCGAACGGCTTATTGAGCACTATGTAAAAACTGGTGAACTTATAAACGAAATTATTGTACTAACGAGGGACTTGGCTACTGAAGATCTTAAGCTCAGTACAAAGTAACTAGCACACACATAACAAACAATTTAAGAGTGATTCAGCACGCTTGGCATTTTTGGTTTGGGTTAAATTTAGTGTTTACGGTGGTCAAATTGAGTGTCGTGGTCGCGTGCTTCACACCTTAATTGGGCTACATGTGTTAATGCTGACTGCATATCAGATGTAGCCAGCGTGTGCAGCTTAAGAAGTGACTTTATTTGCTAATTTAAAGCCTGCGCTACCAACAAAAATCGATAACACGAAAGCAATGGGCCAAGCGACAATGAACTGTTTCATCCATGTGTATAGCCATATCTGAGTCATTCCAAGTTCGATAAAGCTAAAGATGCCAGTCATAAGGAGTGCCATCATAAGGGAGATAAAGATTTGTGCGATAATTAGGGTCTGTTTCTTTTGCATTGTTCCATCCGAAGTGTCGATGGATGGTGCACGAAAAGCATAGACGAGCACCATCCTAGTAAAAGGTTAGTGCCGCGGGTTTGCTTGAAGCAACTAAATCTCGAAATATACGAGGACTGGAATAACCGAACCAGTCTAAAATCTTTTCGACAGGGCAGATATTAGTAATTAGTGTGATGAGAGTCAAGTTTTTAGTTCGCACATAACAAAGCATTTAAGACTGATTCCCAACGCTTGGCATTTTTCATTCCATCGTTGGGTTTCGTGTTTACGGCACAATGGTTTAGTTTGGGTGGTAGCGTTGTTCACACCTTAATGCGGCTATAACACAAAATCAGGCTATTGCTCAAAATTGCTATTTGAACTATTATTTGTACATTAAATTGTACCATAGGGAGTTCAACATGAGCCGCATCCATTTTGATCAAGATATTCAGCCTTTGTCTGAATTTCGTGCTGGCGTGACGTCATTTATTAAACAGATTAACGAAACTCGCAGACCACTAGTTATCACACAACGTGGTAAGGGTGTTGCGGTTGTCCTTGATGTTGCAGAATATGAAGCAATGCAAGAGAAGATCGAGTTACTGGAAGAAATGCGTACTGCTGAAGCACAATTAGCTTCAGGTTTAGGTGTTTCCAATGAAGACGCTCGTGCTCAAGTATTGGGGCGCATTAAGAAATGAAAGTAGTCTGGTCACCACTAGCATTACAAAAGTTAGGTGATGCAGCCGAGTTTATTTCACTGGATAATCCAGTGGCGGCAGAAAACTGGGTTAATGAGGTTTTTGATAAAACTGATTTACTCTCAAGTATGCCTGACATGGGGCGAATGGTTCCTGAGCTGCCTCATACCAATTACCGTGAAATTTTGTTTGGTCACTATCGCATCATATATAGCCTTAGCCATGAAATTCGCGTCCTCACAGTACGAAATTGTCGTCAGATACTAACGGAAAGTGACGTGTAGCAATTGTGTCATAACAAGCAATTTAAGAGGGATTCACAACGCTTGGCATTTTTCTTCTACTTCAAATTTAGTGTTTATGGCACAATGCTTTAGGTTGGGTGGAGGCGTTGTTCACCCCTTAATTGGGCTAGTTGCCCAGAGGAAGTAATCAATCCATTGGGAACTTTTGTTTCTGGTGGAGTACGCGCATAATTCGGATAATGTCGCCTTCGATCCAATAGGAGACGATCATTGAAATCTCAGGAATTATAAGTAATTGCCCACGAATGCCGTCTCTCTGTACACCCATTAGAGGCTGCTCAAGCAAGTTTTCTACTTTTGTTTCAATGAGGTTGTCAGCGTTTTCTGCCGCATCAGGGTTGAAGTCATAGATAAACTCAAAGATCCTTTCACGATCATTGAGTGATTCTTCTTCCCATAAAATCATTGCTTACCTCGATTACGTATTCTGGCTTTGCGTTCTTCCATTCGAGATTTAGCAGTTTGGTGTTCAACTAAAACGGATTCTCCTGAGTCAAACTTCTCAAATGCTAGGTTTACTTGTTCAGTTAGCCATGCATCGTGAGATAATGTCTGTCTTTGTTGCTCAGCGAGTTGCTCAGTAAGCTCACGGCAAGCACCACTCAGTGTGCGACCTTGGCTCTCAGCCATCTGTTGAGCTAGGCGTTTTGTTTCTTCATCAACACGAAATTGAATTCTAGTGTCCATGATGTATTCCTTTATTGGTGTGTGTACAAATGTTAGCACTCACCTTTGAGATGGGCAACTGACAAGCTACTATGGCGCCAATAACTAACTTTTGGTGCTATGTTTCATCGCACATAGTCCCATATCTCATCAACCATTGCAGAACGTTAAATGATAGGTCACCACAATCTGTAGAGGAAAGTGCATTGAAGTTAACCAATAAACTCGTACGTTACCCGCACATTGATGTTGATCGTGCGTTTGAAAAAGAAGCTGAATTATTGCAGCAAATTCAGGCGGGTGAGATTGGGCAAGCCTTAATGTTGTGGCAAGCAAAAGCGCCGACACTTGTTTTGCCCGCAGGTAAAAAGTGGCCTGTGACCGTAGAGTCTAGAAAACAACTCGCGGCACAAGGTTGGCAACTCACCTCACGTAAAACAGGCGGCGCTCCCGTTCCCCAACTGCCGGGGATCATTAACTTATCGCACATTTACCATTGGCCTCGTGATGAAGCCTACAACATCCAAAAAGCGTATCTACATCTGTGCAATGTCTTAACCCTGTTTTTTAAAGAACTGGGCATCGATGTGGATGTACACGCGACTCCCGGTTCTTATTGTGATGGTGACTACAACCTCAATATCAATAAACAAAAAATAGTGGGCACGGCGCAGCGTGTTTTGCTTAAACAAGGGGGCGGCCAAATCGTACTTTCGCAAGCTTGTATCTTGTTGGATGTCGACCTAGAGAACATCGTTGCACCCGTAAATTTTTATAATCAAGTTTGTGGCAATCCAACCGTGGTGGACGCGCAAGTTCATACTCCGTTGTCCGCACATCTGACAACTCTACCCAACGTAGACTCACTCTTTCAGCAGTTAAGCCAAGCTTTCATCAAGCATGCGTGATACCAACCTTTCGTTAACGCCAAACTAATTTGCCGATGGTAGAACGATTTCAATACTATGTGTCGATGACAACGAATGGGTTGAACTTGAGGCGGTGAGAACTTTATAATGTTACTTGTAACATAATAAAGAGTTCAAATAGTTATGACAGAACAGCAGAAGAAAACTCGAACCACACTTCAAGATGTTGCAGACAAAGTGGGGGTCACAAAGATGACCGTCTCTCGTTACATGCGCAATCCCGATTCAGTCGCAGCCAAAACTCGCGTTAAAATTGCAGCGGTTATTGAAGAGATGGGATACATCGAAAACAAAGCGCCAGCTATGCTCTCTAAATCGTCGAGTAAAGCGATCGGTATCTTGCTCCCTTCGTTATCAAACCAAATCTTTGCCGCGTTTGTTCAAGGTATCGAAACGGTTACTAAAGAGAATGGCTACGAGACGTTGCTTGCTCACTTTAGCTATGATGCTGTGGAAGAAGAGGAAAAGATTGCTTCGCTGCTTTCGTATCAAGTTGATGGGTTGATATTGACGGAAAGCCACCACACCCCCCGCACGTTACAGATGATCAAGAATTCAGGTGTTTCTGTTGTTGAAACGATGGAACTACCAACCAATCCGATCGACATGGTTGTTGGTTTGGACCATATTGATGCTTCTTACCATGTCGTGAAGCGAATGATTGAAGCTGGAAAGCGCTCTATCGCTTACTTTGGCGCTCGACTGGATGCACGAACCAAGTTGCGTTTGCAAGGCTATGACAAAGCGATGTATGAGGCTGGATTAGAGCCTAAACACGTGTTGACTGAACAGCACTCTAACTTCTCTTTGGCTGAAGATCTGCTTGATCGCGCTCTTGCGGATTCCCCAGATCTAGATGGCGTGTTCTGCACCAATGATGACATCGCGATAGGTACCTTGCTCATTGCCCAGCAACGTGGAATCCAAGTGCCGCAACAGCTATCTGTGGTGGGCTATAACGCGTTAGATATTGGTCAAACCATACGCCCAAAACTGACTAGCGTGGATACGCCACGTTATGAAATAGGTAAGAAAAGTGCCGAGCTACTGCTTGCCCGATTGAAAGGTGAGCCAGTTACGGAAACGGTAGTGGATATGGGCTATCGCATCACTGATGGCGAAAGCGTTTAACCAAGTATCGTGGAAACTGAAAGGAGCATCGAAATGATGCCCCTTTTGCTTTTACATTTAAGTAATGACACAGCTAGACGATAAAACTCGCCCCTTGTTCTGCACTCGAAACGCTTTGGCGCATCACGCTAAATAGGTTGCGCCCCATGGTTTGCTGGTTGGCGTCTGCCTCAAATACCTTCGCTTGGCGAGATTGCATGTCGTTGAGGTTATTGAGTTCGCCACTCGCGCAATCTAAGCGCAGGATATCGCCTTCGCAAACAAGCCCAATAGTTCCTCCTCGAATAGCCTCTGGTGAGACATGAATCGCGGATGGGATCTTTCCTGAGGCTCCAGAAAGGCGCCCATCAGTAACTAGAGCCACTTTAAACCCTTGTTTCTGAACATTACCTAGAATCGGCATGAGCTTATGCAGTTCAGGCATACCGTTCGCAGCTGGTCCATTATTTATCACCACAACAATGCAATCTTTGTTGAGCTCACCTCGTTGATACGCAGCTTCTACCTTATGTTGGCAATCAAAAACTGCCGCGGGTGCTTCTATTACACGTTGCTCTTCTGCAACCGCTGACACTTTAATCACTGCGTTGCCAAGGTTCCCTGAAAGGACTCGCGTTCCGCCTGTGCTTTGGAATACCTGTTCCTGGCCTGCAATTACCTCTGCATCTGCCGACTGTTTGCACTTTTTCCACGTTAGCTTTCCATTTTCAAGCTCTGGAATACTCATTTGATCTTCAAACGAGCCAAAGGTAGGTGTGACATCTCGGTGCAGTAAGTTGGCTTGATCTAAACGGCGTAGCAGCGCGGGAACTCCGCCTGCCGTTTGGAACGCATTCATATCTGCTGGACCGTTGGGATAAACTCGAGCAAGTAAAGGCACTACATCGGATAGATCGCTGATGTCTTGCCAAGTCAGAATAAATCCTGCTGCGCGTGCTACTGCGACCATGTGAATGCTGTGGTTAGTGCTGCCACCTGATGCGAGTAGGGCAACAATGCCATTGATTAAGCTTTTAGCGGTAAAGACTTCAGAAAGCGGGCGGAAGTTTGCGGCTTGTGGTGTCATTGAAGCAATTTCAATGGCGGCATGCTGAGTGAGTGATGCGCGCAATTTAGAGTCAGGATGAATAAACGCTGAGCCCGGAAGCATCAGCCCCATCGCTTCAAATACCAGCTGATTGGTATTGGCTGTGCCGTAAAAAGTGCAGGTGCCCGCTGAGTGATAAGCGTTGCACTCCATATCCAGTAAGGCACTTTTTCCTACCTTACCAGCCGCGTATTCTTGGCGAATATGTACTTTCTCATCATTGCTGATGCCCGTTGCCATCAAGCCCGCCGGAACAAAAGCGGTGGGTAGATGTGCAAAAGAGAGCGCGCCCATCAGTTGTCCTGGAGCTATCTTGTCGCAAATACCAAGTAATAGGGTTGAATCAAACACGTTGTGACTCAGTGAAAGAGCGGTCGATTGAGCAATCAAGTCCCTTGAAAACAAAGACATATCCATGCCTGGTTGCCCTTGAGTTACCCCGTCGCACATCGCGGGAACACAGCCCGCTACTTGAGAGGTGTGGCCGAACTTAGCTAACGCCTTTTTGATCTGATCTGGATAGTGTTGATACGGCTGGTGAGCGCTTAACATATCGTTGTAAGAGCTGATTACCGCATTGATTACCTTCGTCAGCACATTGTTGCGATGCATGAAGCAATGGAAGACGGTGTACCATTGATGGGTTACACACCTTGGGGTTGTATCGATCTTGTTGCGGCGTCGACCGGAGAGATGAGCAAGCGCTATGGGTTTATCTACGTGGACAGAGACAACCTAGGCAATGGTACGTTAAATCGTATTCCTAAAAAGTCATTCCACTGGTACAAAAAAGTGATCGCAAGCAACGGCAGCGACTTGGCTTAATTTGTCTGTTTGATAATGAGAGAAATGAACAATGAAAACAATTGAACAGCGACTCAGAGATATTCGCATCGTCCCGGTGATCGCCATTAATGACGTTGCTCAGGCTGTGCCGCTTGCGAAAGTATTGGTTGAGAATGGTTTGCCTTGTGCTGAAGTGACATTTCGTACAGAAGCGGCAGCAGAGTCGATTCGTTTGATGCGTGAAGCCTACCCTGAGTTACTGATTGGCGCAGGTACTGTGCTGACTATAGAGCAGGTGGATACTGCCATTAATGCGGGTGTTGATTTCATTGTCAGCCCAGGTTTGAATCCAACCACAGTCAAATACTGTCAGCAAAGAGGGGTTACGATTGTTCCTGGAGTGAGTAACCCAAGCTTGGTTGAACAAGCAATGGAAATGGGGCTTAAGACACTAAAGTTCTTCCCTGCCGAGCCATCTGGCGGTGTCGCAATGTTGAAAGCGTTGACGGCTGTTTACCCGGTTAACTTTATGCCTACAGGCGGTGTAAGCCCAGCGAACGTTGAGTCTTACTTAGCACTGAAATCAGTCGTTGCCTGCGGTGGAACTTGGATGGTACCGACAGACAAAATGGACAAGGGTGATTGGGATGGAATCGCAGAATTAGTCCGAGCGGTCGGCTCCAGATAGTTCGATAGAGAGATACATAGCTAGAAAATGAAAGGGCCAGCTGACACTGGCCCTTTTTGTGGCTGCTTCAAACGATGTAGAGGTTACTCGTTACCAAGCAAAGGTTTTAATGACGTTTTGCTTAGTGATTGGGTTATGCGCGATGTCTTGATTTATCTTATCAAGAAACGGCTTACGAGCCTGAGGCAACATGCCACGCATTGGTGAGATGTTATTGCCGTGGTCACCCCAGTAGTAGCAATCGAAATCTTCTAGGTTTTCGAGCAAGTATTTTTCTTCTTCCAGAATCTGCAATGGCGTTGGTAAAACAAACTCGCCACGGTTTACTTCTTTTTCCAATACCGATCCCGGTTGAACGGCTAAAGCCATCGGTGCAATCGCATCCGGCTGCATGATGTTCAGCAAGCTGGTGGTATTAATCGCATGCTCTATAGAACGCTCTTTGCCGCCAAGGCCAAAGATGAAAGAAGCCAGCACCTTGATGTCTGCTTCACGGGCTAGGTTCATACCTTCAATTGCATGCTCACGCGTCATGCGCTTTTGAATGCGTTCAAGCACAATTGGGTCACCGGACTCCAAGCCAGAATAGGCCATGCTTAAACCTGCCGACTTAATCTCTTTTAATTCAGACAAGCTCTTACGACGGAAGTCATTGAACCCCGAATACAGAGAAATGTTCTTGCTCTCTGGGAAGGTGATCTTGATGTAATCCAGAATCGAAATCAGCATCTCGGTTCTAATAGCCATCACGTTACCATCGACCAAAAAGATAGATTCAACATGCGGGTAGATTTTTCTCGCCGCATCAATATCTTCAAAGATGTCTTTGATGTCTCTTACTTTGAAACGCTTATCATCAAACATCGTGCAGAAGGTACACTGGTTATTACTGCACCCCAATGTTGTCTGGATGAGTACGCTCTCTGCTTCCATCCAAGGACGATAAACTTTACCTTCAAAACGCATAAATGCTCCTCGGCCGTAGCCTGTGTTGTTTCGACGGGGGCAAGTTTAGCAATCTGCATCTTGGGTGATAATTGGGCAAAGCGGGGAATCAGTATTAAAGAAATCTTAATAATCGAAAGAGCGCGCAGTTCTTTGTCTGTATAGATAGAACTGCGGCTTGGATTGTGTGTGTGGTGGTGGGGGGGAGTGTTAGTGGTCGTTTTTTACTAATGAATGATCAGTGCGTAACGCACAGCTTTTCTTCGAGTAATTGATTAAGCACTGTCACCAGCTTGTGGTTCTTAGTGTTGTCTAATGCGTCGGCGTGCGGGTCTTTGAACAACCCAGAATCATTATCAAAATATTGACCAGAAGCGTTGGCAAACTCATCACTGAGCGCAGCACGACAAAGAATATCGGCTCCAATCGCAAGGTCGTTGCCATCAACGCCATAAGCATCTTTCACTAATTTACTACCAAGGAAAGAAGCTGGGTTTACAGGGATGATTGCGGTGCCTTTGTCTAAAAGAGTATTGGCTAATTCGATGGACCACATCGTTAGCGCCAGCTTACTTTGCGCGTAAACCGGACCATCAAGTTCGCCCGCATTCGGACTGATTAATGCATCTAGATCTACGGGTGCTTGGGCTGCTGAAGATAGGTTGACGATACGACCTGTCGCATCAAAAAGAGGAAGCAGCTTTTGTGTCAGTAGATACGGCGCAATGGTGTTTACGACAAAACGCACATCAAGATTGTCTGGAGTGGTGATGTCCGACACTTTATACACACCTGCGTTGTTAATGAGTATATCGAGTCGTTTGTGATCGCTTTTGATTTGGGTTGCGAGCGCCTCAACTTCAGAGAGCGTCGATAGGTCTGCGATGTAGCTTTCGATGATTGCATTCTTAGACAGGCGAGACAGAGCGGTCACGACTTTATTGACCTTAGCTGGGTTGCGGCCATGAATTAGAACATGGTGCCCTTGCTGCGTTAGTGCTTTTGCGGTCTCTAAACCAATGCCATCCGTGGCACCTGTGATCAGAATTATTTTTTGCATATTCCGTCCTTCAAAAAATAGTTTGAACAACGTTATAACAAAGATTAATGACACATAGTTGCATTTGGCTCACAAGCTGAAGACTCAAATGTGAGTCTATGGGGCAAATAATGACCATTTTAACACTTGGTGGTTAACCGTTGGCGTTTAACGATTAAGTAAGACAATGGGTCAGTTTGTGACTGACCCAAATTAAGAGAAGTGACCGAGTTATTTGATGTCTTGAACGTTCATAACCAGAGTTTCCCAGTTACGTTGGTTTTCCATATTGTGCACTAGGCCTTGCTCATCGGCAATTTGGAAGCGCTTAACCGCAGGGGTTTTGCTCGTAGCTTGATACAACCAATAAGCTTCCGCTTTGAGTGCTTCGGCTTCGTCAGCATCAAAGTCTCTTGCCCTTGAACATTCACAGTACCGAAGTCAAAAGTGACGGTAAGAATTCCATCCTCGGCTTGAGCTTTAAACGTTGTATAACCTTGATATACCATTTCCATATTCCTTCTGAGAGATTTCATTTCAGCCTATTCAGTGTGAATGCGACCTAAATTCAGGCTAGCGAGGAATGTTCGAACCAACAATTAACCATTAAACGAAACACTATTAACGAATTATCAAGAGTGTTGGCGCGTTTGATAATTTCAATTTATTCAGTGTCTTAGATGGATATTTTAACGTTGAAGGTATCTTGCTAATTCGATTGTCAACGAAATCTAAAAACTCATTCCTTGTCTGGCGCTCTTATCCTTTTCATTTAGCTTCGTATACTGCTCAACTAGGTAATTAGCCCCAAGGTACAGACAAGAGTGAACCGACTTATGCAGATGAGATCCGCGACTTTGAAAACCATTATTGAGAAAACGCTGCCACTGACGCTGGGTGTGTTTGCGATCATGATGGTTCAATTGGTCGATTCGATCTTTATTGGTCAGCTAGGGGTGAATGAATTGGCGGTTCACGGTATCACCTTGCCATTTCAAGCAGCGTTTACCGGGGTTCAAGTGGGCATCGGTGTGGCGGCAACGTCCATTATTTCTCAATCGGTAGGGGCAAAAGAACAACGTAAATCCACCTCAATTGCGACGCTGTCGGTTGGATTTGGAGTGTTGGTGATTGCTTTGATCTGCATAGGCCTGATTGTTTTTAGCGATGCTGTTTTTGCGTCGTTTGTGAATGATGTCTCTGACGCTCAATACCAATCCATGCTGTCTATTTTTAATGTGTACTGGCCACTGTGGTTGTTCAGTGCATTGATGGTGGCGGTGCTTTATCTGGCCACCTGCGTTTATCGTGCCAATGGCGATACCAAAACAACCGGAAGCATGTTCTTGGCTGCTAGCGTGATTAACCTAATTCTCGACCCTATTCTGATCTTTGGATTGGATATGGGCATCGCAGGGGCGGCGATCGCATCGAGCATTGGCTACGCTTTCGGCACAATCTACATGCTAATCAAGTCTCGCGGCAAAGGTTGGTTTGGCTTCAATGGCGCGTGCAGTAACCGAATCAAAGGCTACAGTTTTGAGTTATTCAAGACGGTAATGCCAACCACTGCGAATCAGATATTACCTGCGGTCAGCGCGTTCTTCTCAATGCTATTGATTGCGAGAATCGGAACCGATGAGATGGCTTTTTGGAGCTTACTCGCCCGTGTTGAAAGTTTTATGCTGGTGTTTTCTCTTGCTCTGACGATGTCTATCCCGCCTATGATTGGTCGTTACCTAGGGGCGCAGCAGCGATGCAAAATCCCTGAGCTATTGAATACAACAGCGAAGTTCTTATTGGTTTTCCACACCGTGATGGCAACATTGTTGGCGCTGTTTAGTGGCTGGATTATTCCTGTTATCTCGGAAGAACAAAGCATACGCAGCTGGTTTGAAGTGACCTTGTTATTTATACCGTTCAGCTATGGGCCGCTTGGGCTTTGCATGTTGGTTGCGTCGGTCTTTAATGCCTTGGGTGTGCCGCGTAAAGCTTTGAATGTCTCTTTCCTACGCTTGTTTGTTTTCTACATTCCTGCTTTATGGATCGGCTCGATAACCGGAGACATGGTCAATGCGGTTATTGCTGCGACAGTCGCCAATGTTTTAGCGGGCGCTTTTGCATGGTTTAAGCTTAATGCCTATATTAAAACTCACATTATTCCCCGTGCCGCTGCGGCCAATAAGCAGCGTGTACTCAGCGCAGGCTAGCCATTATTGATGAATATTGAACATCTAAAATTGTTTGTGCGACTCGCGTCTACGCACAATATAAGTCAAGCAGGACAAGAGCTTGGGTTGTCACCTCCGGTAGCCAGTATTCATATCGGAAAACTCGAAGAGAGCCTAGGTGCTATCCGCGTCGATCACGGTGAAGCGGTAAGGGATGTATGTGTCGATGGCTTGGGCATTGCCATGTGCGCGAGTTGGATAGCATACAAGCAGCTCGCGGAAGGTTCGCTGGTTGAGGTGTTGCCGGATTACCCTTTAAAGGATGAGGCGGCTATCTGGGCGGTATACCCGAGTGCTCAGTTACTTGCACCAAAGGTGCGCGTATTTATCGATTACTTTGTTCAATATTATGGTTCACCTTCTTATTGGGATTGCGACGTAAACGGTCAAGCTGAGTAGCTATCAGCTTCAGTAAGAGTAGCGTTCAAGAAGCACTCATTGATAACAAATAAGAAAGCCCCGACCAAAAGGTAGGGGCTTGTTTTTATGTTCTTTATAGAACGTTTTTCTAGCTAACTGCTGTTGTTTTTATTTAGTGTATCTGGCGTTTAATGAGCGTGTACCGCTGAATCTTGGTATAGCTCTGCATCAACTTCTTCGCCTTTACTTGGGCGCGGTACAATCTCAAAAGAGGTGTCAGCTTCTGTCAGTGAAGACAGCAGTTTGTTAAGTGATGTCTTATCACCTTTCACGCCTGCTTGTCTGTCTTCTAACAGTTTTCCAAGGCTTGTTTTCTTAAGCACGATGTCAGACACGTCAGACTTATTGATGATCAGTGTCGTATCCGCATCTTGCAGCTCTGATACTTGGATGTTGTTCAGGTTGCCGTTAGACATCTCAACGTAGTAGAACTCTTTTACATCAGGCAACTGAATATTCATTGTAAATGGTGTTTCTTGTGCCTTTAGCGAGTCCACTTTAACTGCTAAGTAATCTAACAAGTTCTCAATGGTCATGTTAGCCAACACATCCGGAGATGCAGTCTTTGGTGCGCCCGGTTGTGTGCCAATACGAAGCTCTTGAGCGCCGGTTAGGTAGATGTTTCTCCAACCTGCACCTTCTGATTGATAACCCAATTGCTCGTACGTATCTGCCAATAAGCCACGTGCAACTTTGTTCTCTGGTTCTGCTTGAATCACCTTATTCAGTGCTGTTGCAACGAAGCGATATTCACCTTCTTGGAAGTCTTGCTGCGCTTTTTCAATCACAGCGTCGCTGCCGCCCATGTATTCAACAAACTTCACTGACTCTGGCTTGATTGGTAGTGGATTTAGGTTAGCTGGGTTCATGTCGAAGTAACCAAGATACATGTTGTACACAGCGCGGGCGTTGTGAGAGTAAGTACCGTGGTAACCGTTGGTGTGCCAAGACTGTTGAATGCTGTCTGGCATGACCTTGTAAATCTCGTCCCCGATGTCTTGTAGAACCACACCGTTATTGGCTAAGCGAAGCGTTTGGTTATGAGTAAAACCGTAAGCGTCACGCTGCATTTTTAGGTAATCAGAGATCTCTTGTTCGCCCCAGATTGGCGATGAGTGAGACGCAAACAGCACCTCAGTATCTTCACCCCAGGTGACTAACATCTCGTTGATTTTCTTAGACCATTTCAAGCCGTCACGTACTTTAGCGCCACGCAGCGTGTACAGGTTATGCATGCCTTGGTAGGTCAGTTCGCCAGTCCAAAGTGCTTTCATGCTCGGAATATACGTCACCATTTCAGAGGCCGCTTCGGTACCTGAAGCATCCATGAATTGCATTTCTAGGCCGTCAATAACCAGCGTTTCAATCTCTTCGTTATGGTTCAGCTCGTAGTCTGGCAGTACGTAAGTAATGCTACCGGTTGATAGGCCTTTCGACAGTGCGGCATCAACAATACCGTGTTCGTGTCGGTTCAGCGTTGCGCCATATTGATAAGCGGTACGACGAGACATTGCATTACCCGCCAATACGTTTTCGTCGACGATCTCTTTAGTAATGTTTTTCGAACCGTACACTTTTACATCTGGGTATGCGTCTTTGATTGCTCTTGCGCCACCAAAGTGATCAGCGTGCGAGTGAGAGTAAATCATTGCTACGACTGGCAGTTCGCCGCCATCAGGCACATTGTTTTTGAAGAATTTTAGAGATTTAGCGGCCGCTTCTTTGGTAAGAAGTACGTCATAAGCGATCCAACCGTTGTCACTACGAATGAAAGAGATAGACGCTAAATCCGCGCCTCGAACTTGGTAAACTTTACCCGGAACAACTTCATATAAGCCTTCTGCTGCTTGGTTCAATACCGCTTGGCGCCACAGTGAAGGGTTTACTGAATCTGGTGCTTGGTCTGCATTCGTCACACTTGGGTCGATAAAGTTAAAGCTATTGCGAATGATGTCGCCCGTCTCTTGGTCGAAGCTAGCAATAAGGCCCTTGTTGTTATTGTCGAAAGCGCGAGTGTCGGCAAAGTTAAGTGTTTTTGCGAACTCTTGGTTTGCCTTAGTCGTCATCTCGGTTGCGCTTTTGCCACCTTGGTCGCCAATTTCGCTGAAGTGTGCGTGGTCATGGTTAGCTGCAACTGCAGGGAATACGAGCGAGATAGCTAGGAACAGTGATGCATTTTTGAACGTGCGTGAAGTCGTCATAAGAGCCTCTTCATTTCAGAATTTTGTTTCGTTGAGGCGATTATAGGAATAAGACATATAGCAAAAAATAAAGTAAGCTTTATTTAATACATCACGATTGGCTATGTATTGAATCATGCAATGGTTGGGCGACGAAGACGAATCCTGACCTATGATTGATTAAGACCACATTGACAGGGAGAGTAACGGTGAGCGACGTGGAAAAGTTGGATTTAAATCTATTGAGCGTGTTCTTAGAAGTGTATCGATTAAAGTCGATCACGCTTGCATCAGAATCGCTTGGTATGACTCAGCCTGGGGTTAGCGGGGCATTGAAGCGATTGCAATCTCAGCTTGATACCGACCTGTTTATTCGTGAAGGGCGTGGGATTATTCCGACTAACGCTGCGGTGCAATTGGCAGACCGAGTAGAGCCTGCTCTAGAAGGGATAAGCAGCGCAGTAAGCACTTTAAAGACATTTGATAATCAGCAGCATCATGTGTTTCGTATCCTGGTGAATGAGATTGGATTAACCAAGCTTCAACCTCTCGTCGAGCAAGATGAGACGTTGGGCAATATCTCGATTGAATTCAATATGGTGCAGAACAACGAAGAAGAATTATTGCAAGGCTTGAGCATGCAACAAGCTGATTTAGCGATTGATATCCATTACCCGCAAGTTAACGGCTACATGAAGCAGCCTGTGATTGAGGATGCACTCGTATTGATAGCTCGAAAGGGGCATCCTAGAATCAATGGTTCAGTGACTGAAGAGCAATATTACAACGAAAAGCATGTTACTTTTAGAATGCGTCGAACCCGTTTATATACGGCAGATTATTTTACCAAGTCACCACTGAAACAGAGAAAAGTGAGTGCAGAGTGTGACTCACTGATGACCATGTGTGTGCTGGTATCGGGCTCAGATTGTGTTGGCAGTACGTCGCGTGATTTTGCCAATCAATTTTCTGAACCTTTCCAGCTTCAAGTCCTTGATCAGCCGTTTGAAATCTTACCGATGCAGCAATACATGATCTGGCATAAGAGAACCGATTTGAATCCTGCTCATCAGTGGTTGAGAAACAAGATTCAACAATACATGGCTGATTAACGAGCCGCTCTTGCTGCTCGTTTTTGTTTGGCGCTCTCTATCATCTTAGAAGGCGTCATACCGGTTACTAACATGGTACCGGTAATAACCAGAACCGATCCGAAAATAGTATTAAGGCCAATCGCTTCGTCTAAGAAAAGGTTGCCCCATAAGATGCCAAACACTGGAATCAAAAAGGTAACAGACAGAGCCGAAGGCGCGCCCAATTCAGAAACGAGATTGAAGTAAAGCAAGTAAGCAAGGCCAGTACACACGGCGCCTAATAAGATCACCGATGTGGTGATGGTTAGATCCGGAGCCTCTCTCATCGGCATAAAAAAGACAAACGGCAATACGATTAAGACCGCCGCCCACATGCTGCCATGTGCATTATTGAATGCCTCAACTTTAGGGGCTTGTTTGGTATAGTTTGATGCTATTCCGTAGCTAAAGGCAGCCATCACCGCCGCAAAGATAGGAAGCACAGCCTCACGGCCAATGTTCATCGCATCCCAACCGACTAACACGCCAACTCCCGTTACCCCAATCCCAAGCCCTAATAGAACACGCGCCTCGAGTGTAGTTTTGGTCCATATCGCACCGATGATTGCCGCCCAAATTGGCGCTGTCGAGTTCAAGATGGCGAGTGTCGAGGCGTTCAGTGTCTGCGCGGCATAAGCGAACAGTAAAAAGGGAACTGCGGTATTAAACAACCCAAGAATAAAGAAGTGTTTAGCGTGAGTGTTGAACGTCAGCTTTTTTCTTAAATACAAAGACACCAACAGTAGCGTGATTGCTGCAAATAGTACTCTTGCTTCAATCAACACTGCTGGGCCCAATGGATTAGCGGCAATTCTCATGAACAGAAACGAACCGCCCCATATCGCAGCGAGAGTTATTAATTTTAGAAAGTTCACGGCGTATATCTCAGAATGTGTAAAACACCGACTATTGATCAAAGCTATATATTACACAAGCTTAGATATTAATACTGTGCAGCTAATTGTTGTGATTTTGATAACCAAACGGCTCGCTAAATAGGAACACTTTTGATGAATTCTGTTCTGTTTATCCTTCCTGATTTGGCGGGTAATCTAGCGTTAGACATCAAACTTAGGCAAACAAAATGAAGATTGAACACATCGCAATTTGGACCAAAAAACTCGAAGTTTTGAAGAGATTTTACGAAGACTATTTCGGTGCGACATCGAACTCAAAATATCACAACCCAACCAAAGGGTTTTCTTCATACTTCCTCTCATTTGAAACTGGAAGCCGCCTAGAGATCATGGAAATGGATTCGGTTCCTGAATCGAAAGATGACATCTATGATCAGTTTACAGGCTTTGTTCATATGGCGATTTCATTGGGGTCGGAGCAAGCGGTCGATGCACTCACTCAACGCTTGGTCGAAGACGGCTATGAGCGCTTAGATGGCCCAAGAAGAACAGGCGATGGCTATTATGAGAGCTGTGTACTCGATCCTGATGGTAATCGTTTGGAACTTACCGTTTAATGTAGAGACTTAATTGAGTTACTCATCTACTAACGGAACTGAGGTATTACAATGATGAAGCGTGCTGTGACTTTCCTTTTTAGTCTTGGGCTTATGGGATGTGCTACCTCAGAACCGGCGTATGAGCAGGAGACGGACGCGAAACCTGAACCATCGCAACCCATAGGTTACCTTGGTTTTAAAGCTCACCAAGAATGGGCTATTCAATTCAATGATTGCACGGTCTACGATTTAATCGGTGCACAACCTTACCAGTGGTTTGATCGCACTTCAGCCTCTGTGAGCTGTTATACGTTTAAGCCAAACGATGCCATCGAGCCTTTATCTGTCTATGCCGACGCAAACTTCGACAGCAATAAGCTAGCCCCGATTAACCTATTTCAAGAGCTGCAGGTATCAGAGTCTGGCTGGGGCAAGTTTCCTGCCGTCTATGAGACCAACGGTACCAATTGGCTGAAAGTCAAAGAGGGTTGGATTCATCTCACACTAGCCGATCAGACACTTGTCCAGTTCTACCCGGGAACTCAAGACCAATCTGGCAAATCGAAGCATGATCAGTATTTTGATCAGCATTGATCGTAAAGCTGAATTTTGACTAGTCTATAGTTCGATCAAAAAAGATCTTTTAACTATTGCTGAAACCGGTTTCAATCTGTATCTTTGCTTTTATTGAAATCGGTTTCAGAGTTGTGAACGCAGCTCTAATCCTGGTCTTTTTCACGAATAACTTGTAGCGAGTAATGGTATGAACAACGAATTTCCGAACGATTTTTTATGGGGTGGTGCGGTTGCAGCACATCAGTTAGAAGGCGGCTGGGATGTGAATGGTAAAGGTGTCAGTGTTGTTGATGTATTAACAGCGGGCGCTCATGGTGTACAACGTCGAATCACCGATGGTGTGATCGATGGTGAAAACTATCCCAACCAAGTCGCAGTGGATTTCTACCATCGCTACAAAGAAGACATTAAGTTATTTGCTGAGATGGGTTTTAAGTGTTTCCGTACCAGTATTGCCTGGACGCGTATTTTCCCAAATGGCGATGAAGCCGAGCCGTGTGAAGCGGGGTTAGCGTTTTACAATGACTTGTTTGATGAACTCCTAAAATATGACATTCAGCCAGTGGTGACACTGAGCCATTTTGAAATGCCTTATCACTTGGCTAACGAATATGGTGGCTGGATGAACCGTAAGGTGATCGAGTTCTTCGTTAAGTATTCAACTACGGTGATGGAGCGATACCAACACAAAGTGAAATACTGGATGACGTTTAATGAGATCAACAACCAGATGAACACTTCGGCAGACATCTTCGGTTGGTTATGCTCTGGTGTGAAGTTTCCGCAATGTGAAAAGCCGCAAGAAGCGATGTATCAAGCGGTTCACCATCAGTTTGTTGCCAGTGCTTTGGTGGTTAAGAAAGGTCACGAGATCAATCCAGATCTTCAAATCGGTGCAATGTGTGCGATGGTGCCTTTCTACCCTCGTTCTTCAAAGGCAGAAGATATCATGGTGGCACAGCAAGCGATGCGTGATCGTTACTTCTTCTCGGATGTGATGGTTCGTGGTCACTACCCAAATTACGCCAAGCGTGACTGGGCAATCAAAGGCTTCAACATTGAGATGAAGCCAGAAGATGAGCAGATCCTAAAAGAAGGTAAGGCCGATTACTTAGGCTTTAGCTACTACATGTCGAATACTTTGGATTCTTCTTCGCATCAGTCGACCGATGAAGCGATGGACGGCGGTCACGAAAACTCAGTCGATAATCCGTTCATCCAGTCTAGCGATTGGGGCTGGCCAATTGATCCAACGGGTTTGCGTTTCTGTTTAGCGTCTCTGTATGAACGTTATGAAGTGCCATTGTTTATCGTTGAGAACGGTTTTGGCGCGGTTGATACCATTGAAGAAGATGGCAGCATTAATGACGACTACCGCATCGCTTACCTTGGAGACCACATCAAAGAGATGAAAAAAGCCGTTGCGATCGACGGTGTTGATTTGATGGGT
The DNA here is from genome assembly GCF_041467595.1 of Vibrio sp. 10N.247.311.13. Classification (NCBI taxonomy): domain Bacteria; kingdom Pseudomonadati; phylum Pseudomonadota; class Gammaproteobacteria; order Vibrionales; family Vibrionaceae; genus Vibrio; species Vibrio sp. 10N.247.311.13. Next base: position 19,534 of record NZ_JBFSUX010000075.1, read on the forward strand.
TATACCCCTTGGGGCTGTATCGATTTAGTGTCGTTCACCACGGGCGAGATGAAAAAACGCTACGGATTCATTTACGTAGATAAGCACAACGATCAATCTGGCTCACTAGAACGCAAACGCAAGAAGTCGTTCGAGTGGTATAAAGGCGTGATTGCATCTAACGGTGCCACTATTTAGAATGCATTTCCCAGCGCAGTTATGTGAACTGTGAGCTGTCATTTTGCAATGAATTAGTCGGCCTATGTCGGCTAATTTTTTATAAAGGAAAAGAAGCGAATGGTAACCATGCTTGATGTCGCGAACCGTGCAGGCGTATCTAAATCGACCGTTTCTCGTGTCTTAAATGGCAAGAACATCGTGCGCCCAGATGTGGTGAAAAAGGTATTTGATGCGATTCAAGAAACAGGTTATCGACCGAACTTGTTGGCCCAGCAATTGGCGACCAAGAAGACCAATTTCATCGGCTTTGTAATCACTAATGAGTTGTTCAATGGCCCTTACTTTTCTTCCTTGATGTATCACGCGGCTTCTTATAGCGAAAAGTCGAATCACCAACTGGTGATCACCGATGGCAAACACAGCGCTGAAGACGAAAGAAAGGCGATCAACTTCCTACTGGATATGAAGTGCGCCGGGATCATCATTTATCCGCAATGCTTGAGTGAAGCTGAAATCACGCAGATCATCGAGAGTACTGACACACCAATTCTTGTGCTTAACCGAGAAATGCCTTCGAAGCCTGAGCATGCTATCACTACCGATCATTATCAAAGTGCTTGTTTGATGGTGGAACACATCATCGAGCAGGGCCATACAGAGATTGCGGTGACTCGTGGTAAAGCTGGCTCGTCGACCGATGAACAGCGTTATCAAGCTTATCAAGATGTGCTCACGAAGCACGGTATTGAGCTGAACGAGTCTAGTGTGGTTCAAGGCGATTGGACAATGGAGAGTGGCTACCGTGCCGCGCAAGCTTTAGTGGAAAGCAAAGTAAGCTTCACTGCGATTCTGTCTGAAAATGATGACATGGCGATAGGTGCGATTAAGGCGTTAACGGAGCTAGGATATTCGTTGCCTCAAGATGTTTCGATTGTCGGCTTTGATAACAGCAAAGTGGGGGCGTTTTTAACGCCAAGCTTAACGTCTGTCAGTGTGCCATTAGAGCAAATGACGCAAAAGGCGATCCTGCAAATTGTCGGTGAAACAGAGCAAGCGACCACCATCAATACCACTGGTAGTTTGGTGTTACGTGATTCGATAGCGAAGCTAAATTAGCACTGTTCGAATTTCATATTTCACCTACAAAAAGTGACGAGCTGCGCATCTCTTAAACCAAGCTCAAACACTCCTTATTCACTGTTATTTAGATATGCGATATTGCGTTTTTTGGTCGATGAATTGACCACCATTAGTTAAGTAATGTGAAGCTAGATAAGTAATATGAAAATAGCTAATTGATGTGAGAACAGGTAAGTAACGTGAAAACAGAAAAACAAAAAATGCTAGCAGGTGAACCTTATCAGGCTTGGGATAAAGAGCTTTATGCCGCTCGTATCGAATGTCGCAAGGTGCTTCAAAAACTCAATAACAGTATTCCTGACACACCTGAATGGGAAGCGGCAACGCCATTCAACTAGAATGGATAGAACAAGCTCTTCTTGAAACAAATAAAGCG
>NZ_JBFSUX010000076.1:0-21021 GCF_041467595.1 Vibrio sp. 10N.247.311.13
GCACGAACAGTGGCGATTACCAGATGGTGATGACCGACGGTTACGGCTCGACAGCGGAAGCGACGGTGACCCTGAAAGAGAGTAACGTGAACGAGGGCCCAGTAGCGATTGATGACACATATGAAACTCATAGTGAGACGCTGCTCTTCTCTGAGTCCTTTGAAAACATGACAAACACAGGTCGTTGGACTGTAGTAACTGGCGACGAACTAGATGATTGGGAAGCAACAAATGGTCTAGAGATTCAGCGTGACGGTCTCATAGCTGAAGCGACAGACGGTGACTACCTCGCTGAGCTTGATGTTCATCAAAACACCGCGATCACAACAAATATTAATACGTCAGACCAAGATAGCGTGCGTGTTGAATTTGATTACAACCCTCGACGAGACGGTAATTCATCTTCTGACATGACGTTTAAAGTCGGTGACACGTTAGTTACTGTTCACGCAGATGGATCTCTATCGGGTGCCGACGGACTTAATGTCCAAATAGGGCAACCTGACGCAAATGGTTGGTATAAGATCACGGCTGAGTTCGAAGTCCAAGGGGACGTTACGGACCTTACATTTGCAGGTGCTGGAGCTTCAGATAGCTATGGTGCGTTGTTAGATAACATTACAGTGACAGGTATTAATCAATCTAAACTTGTTACTGCTGAAGACACGTCTATCACGATTTCTTTTGATGAATTGTTAGCGAATGATACTGACATTGATGGTGATGAGCTCTCAATTGTTGTGGGTTCAATTACCTCCGCGACTAATGGTGAGCTGTTTGTCGACTACACAAACAATACAATTATATTCACACCGGATACCGACTATAACGGGGAGGCAACTTTTAAATATAAAGTGACCGATGGGAACGGTGGGGAAGACGAAGCAGAAGTTACGCTTAATATTACTCCTGTGAACGATGCACCAGTGCTGATAGGTGATTTGTTGGGTGAAGTGGATGAAGAAGGCAGCTACACCATTACGGCTGAGGACTTAGGCTACACGGACGTTGACGATACAGACACAGGCGTGACCTTCACGGTCGGCAACGCGAGCAACGGCACAATCTTAGTGAACGGCGTCGCGTCGAGCAGCTTCACGGTGGCGCAGTTGGCGGCGGGTGAAGTGACGTTCAAACATGACGGCAGCGAAACCAAGTCGGCGTCGTTCGATGTGAATGTTGAAGACGGCAACGAAGATGGTAGCACACCGGTAGACAGCACTTTCAACTTGACGGTGACGCCAGTGAATGATGCGCCGGAGCTGACAGGTGATCTGGCGGCGGAAGTGGACGAGGCAGGCAGCTACACGATCTCGGCAGCTGACTTGGGTTATACAGACGTTGACGATACAGACACAGGCGTGACCTTCACGGTCGGCAACGCGAGCAACGGCACAATCTTAGTGAACGGCGTCGCGTCAAGCAGCTTCACGGTGGCGCAGTTGGCGGCGGGTAAAGTGACGTTTAAACATGACGGCAGCGAAACCACGTCGGCGTCTTTCGATATTAACGTTGAAGACGGCAACGAAGATGGCAGCACACCGGTAGACAGCACGTTCAACTTGACGGTGACGCCAGTGAATGATGCGCCGGAGCTGACAGGCGATCTGTTGGGTGAAATGGATGAAGCAGGCAGCTACACCATCACGGCGGCAGATCTTGGCTACACGGACGTTGACGATACGGACACAGGCGTGAGCTTCACGGTCAGCAACGTGAGTAACGGCACAATCTTAGTGAACGGCGTCGCGTCGAGCAGCTTTACGGTGGCGCAGTTGGCGGCGGGTAAAGTGACGTTTAAACATGACGGCAGCGAAACCACGTCGGCGTCTTTCGATATTAACGTTGAAGACGGCAACGAAGATGGCAGCACACCGGTAGACAGCACGTTCAACTTGACGGTGACGCCAGTCAACGATGCGCCTGTAGCCATCAGTGATTCTTACAAAAACGTTCAAGAAACCATATTGCTCACTGAGTCATTCGAAAATATGGCAAACCCAGCGGGTTGGACGGTTGTTTCTAAAGACCCATCAGAGGTATGGGACTTTACTAATGGTATAGAGATTGAGCGAGACGGCTTAATTGTTGATGCTACCGACGGTGATTTTTACGCAGAGCTAGACCCACATAAAAACACGGTGATGACGACATCAATTGATACGTCGGATCAAGACTCTTTGAGGGTAGAGTTCGATTATAACCCTCGCCAAGACGGCAACTCGTCGTCTGATATGACTTTTACTGTTGGGAATACAACTATTACGCTGCATGCGGATGGAACAGTGACTGCTCCAGAAGGCATTTCTGTAACACTAGATGGTCCGGATAACAAAGGTTGGTATCAAGTAAATGCTGAGTTTGATGTTAGTAGTGATGCTACTTTAATCGCTTTTGCTGGTGCGGGTGAATCTGATTCGCTTGGTGCGTTTATCGATAACATTACAGTTACCGGAATAGATGCACCCAAACTCATAACGGAAGAAGATCAGGCTCTTACTATTAGTGGTAGTGAGCTGTTAGCCAATGATTTCGATGTTGATGGGGATGACATAACCATTTTTTCTGTCAACGCAACCGATGCTACAAACGGTTCTGTTCTGCTGATAGATGGCAATGTCGTGTTTGAACCTAACCAAGACTTCAATGGTGAAGCGACTTTCGAATACACCATTGTTGATACTCATGGTGAAAAAAGCACTACGACAGTGACCGTTAATGTCACACCAGTAAATGATGACCCTATCGCGAACGATGATTCAAGAGCGTTAGGTGATAACCTGATCGTCAATGGTAGCTTTGAAGACTATGAATCGGTATCAAATGCCGGTTGGGGTTCTCGAATCGACCAACTAGATGGTTGGTCCTACGATGCAAGAACTGGTGCTTTAGATTCAGTTCAAGAAGGCTATGCTGTTGATGAAACAGACGGCGATCGTATGATTGATATGGAAGGTAATGGTGACAATGTAACCCTTACTCAACAAATTCAAGGTGTAGAAAGCGGTACCTTATACCAACTGTCTTTTGATACGGCAATGTACGAAAGATTGCCGAGTGCTGAGCTTGAGGTCATTTGGAACGGCGAAGTTGTTGCTACGATCACCCCTGAAAGTAACATAATGCAAACCCAGTTATTGGAATTATTAGGTGGGAGTGGAGATGGTTCAAATACCCTTTCATTTAGAGAAGTTGGCACTGAAGGCGACAAGAGTGGGACTTATCTAGACAATATCAAATTTCAAGAAGTGATTAAAAATCTTCAGACACAAGAAGATGTAACTCTCGATATACCTAGTAGCGAGTTACTTTCGAATGACTCTGATGTTGATGGTGATACGTTAATCATTTTAGATAGTTTAGTGATTGATCCAACATACGGTCAGGTTGAGTTAGTTGAGCTACAAGATGGTTCTCAGACCGTTCGTTACACTCCAGCGGATGACTTCAATGGTATCGCTACGTTTACTTACACAGTTTCTGACGGTAAAGGTGGTACTGATTCCGCCGTGGTTACGATTAATGTCACTCCAGAAAATGATGCTCCAATATTTGTCAAAGATGGAGTGCCGATTGGCGATACTGATCAAATAAGTGTATCGACTAAAGAGGATAACTCTGTATCTGGTAAGGTTACTGCAACCGATATTGACGACACTGACCTGACTTACACGGTGAGCCAACCTACAAACGGTAGTGTTGAGATCGACCCTGAAACGGGCGAGTGGAAGTACACTCCGAACAACGAGTTTGATGGAGATGATTCATTTGTTGTTGCCGTGTCGGACGGTAACGGTGGTACAGATACGGTTGTAGTGAATGTTGATGTATTACCTGTTGCTGAGCTAACAGTTACTGCTGGCCAACCAGTGACAGAAGCAGAAGATGCTTTCTTATCATTTGAAATCAACCTAGATGAGTTTGTCTCTGAGAACGTTGGTCTTGCTCTTACACTAGGGTCGGCAGGGGATACTGCAACTAAAGGTGTCGATTACGAAGACAAGATCTACGTTAAAGATGGACAAGATTATAAAGCGCTTTCAGATCAGGAGCTTGCCGATCTTATTATTGCTAGCGGCTCTGATAGCTTAGAAGTCTTCATCAAGGTTCTTGATGATAAATTGCTTGAGGGTGAAGAGACTGTAACTCTAAATGCTAGCTCAACTAGTGAGTTTGTTGAAAATGACAAACAGGACTCAGGTACAGCTAAGATTGTCGATGAGACAGACACAAACGACAAAGATACCGTTACAGTTGGGCTGACTGGTCCCGATTCAGTTATTGAGGGTGATAAGACAAGTCCATTTACGATTACGCTAAGTGAGCAAGTGCCTGAAGATAGTGTGGTTACTCTTCAGTACTCTTACACAAATGCGAGCAATGAAGATATTGTTGAAGTTATAACTGTAAACGTAGACGCAAATACAAATACAGCGACCTTTGAGATTCAAACTGAACAAGACAACGAATACGAAGTTGGACAAGAGTTTAACGTTAGTGTTGTATCCGTAACCCAAGATGGTACCGATGTATTTGAGAAGCTAGATACTTCTAGTGCTGATAAAAATGTAGCTATTGACGATAGCCATGATAACCCGCCAAAAGCTGAAGACTTCTCTATTTCTCTCAATGCAGATGGCTCTTCGCAAGTTATTTTCGATACCGGGATGGGGACTATCGAAGGTGATGGTACAGACCATATTTCTGATAATGAAGATGATAACGATAATGACGCAGATACAAATCTCGGCGTGATCATCACAGAGCTGCCTGATTCAGGAACTCTTTACTATGTCGATGGTAATAACAAGGTTGAAGTGGTAGTTGGGCAGACGTATGCAGATCCTAACAACATCGTTTATGAAGATGACCAAGAATCAACGGGCTTCTTCTTAGGTGTTGATGATACATCCACATTAGATAAAGGCCCTCATAGCACTGCAGAGTTCCATAACTGGGGTGATGAAGTAGATGCGTATACTCGCGAACTGAAGTTTGATAATGGTGATGTCGTCACCATTACCTCGGAAGGTCGAAATAACGTTGACGCTAAGCCTTTAGTGCAAAACAACAGTCAGCAAGGCCATATGGGTTTCGGTATTGCATCGACTAATCGCGGTATTCACCAAGACGAGGCGATCAACATTGATTTCTCTTCTCGTCCAGCGGACTCAGTAACGGTTGGTCTAAGTGGTTTGGGTGGTTGGTTTGCCCCAAATGCTGATGATAGTGTTCAATCAAGAGCTGAGATTACAGTCACCTTTGATTATGGTAATGGTGTCACAGAAGACAAAACCTTCCTTTATGATGACACCCACAATAATCAAAATGTCACGATTGTCGCTCCTGAAGGTGCTGAGATTGTTTCGGTGGAAGCAAGCACACAAGGACCAGGTAACTGGGAGCTGACTTCTCTTGAAGCTAAGGCGTCAGATTCATTCGAATATAAAGCGGTAGACAGTGATGGTAACGAAAGTGAAGTTAAGACAGTTACTATCGATAAGTCTGGTGATCTGAATGCGAATAACGATCCGCAAGGCTTCGAAGTTAAACTGGGTGAGTTCAGTGAAGACAACGACTCTCCATGGTCAGCCGAAGGCGCTGAGCTAAATGCTAGCTTCAATGGCCAAGATAAAGACTTCGCACACAGCGGCATTAAGATTGGTGTTGCCGGCAAAGTAGGTGGATTGGGTGCTCAGATTGAATATGATCGCGCAGAGCAGCAATCTGAGAAGTTTGAAATCAACTTAGATAGCCCTGCTACTCAGTTTACATTTTCAGTATCTAACTTGTTTAAAAACGAAGGTAATGACGGTGATTTCACTGATAACCATGAACAAGGCAGTTGGGTAGCGTACCTCAATGGCGTAGCGGTTGCAGGTGATACGTTTATTGCTGAAGACGGTAACAATAAAGGTACTTACGAAATAACACCGCTTGGTCCTGATGGTACTCCAATCGCGTTTGATACTGTGGTATTTGAAGCAACTGAGTATTCCAACCAAGCAACGAATGATAATGATGCGTCAGATTACTTCCTAACTGGTTTTAAAGCCTCTAGTGAAGGCGCGTATGCAGTGAATCAAGGCGGCATTCTTGAGATTCCAACATCGAAGCTTGCTGGCATTATCGGTTCTGAGCTTCTAAATAACGATATCGATTCAGATGGCGACAATCTACGTATTACCTATGTATACGGTGAAACGGAAGGTAATGCGTATATCAAAGACGGCATCGTATACTTTGATTTAACTGGCGATGATTTTGTCGGTGAAACAACGTTTAAATATCAGGTTACTGATGATAATGGCCAAATCGCGAGTGCTGAAGTTAATGTTATCGTCAACCCTTTACCGACTCCTTCTAGTGTTGCGTCTGTAGACCTGCTAGCAGACTCAGTAGTTGAAGGTGATGATCTTGGCTTTAAAGTAATTCTGGATTCAAGTGCACTTGTTGAGTCTGTATTGGACGTTACTTTTGGTAAGAACACGGATGCTGCGAATGATTCGGGTGAAGAAAAAGATCTCGACTTGAGTCAGGTTCGTTTTACTAATGGCGTCACCTATGATCAGCAAAGTGGAAAACTGATTGTCCCAATTGGAGTGAAGGACTTTGCAATCTTGATTCCGACAATTGATGACAGTCTCCATGAGATCGCTGAAACCTACACCGTGACTGTTGATGGTGAATCTGCAGTGGGCAGCATTACTGATAACGATGAAGCTCCAACTATCGATACAGTGAGCAACGCGGTTAATCCAAATAATGAACAAGTAATTGAAGGCGATGTAGCTGTCTTCACCGTGAACCTAGTTAACACAAGCAGTCAAGAGACTCAATTCGACTGGTCGTTAAACTCCGGTTCTGCCGAGCTCGGTGATAACAAAGATTTCACCGACAACGTAGAGTTCACTGAGGGAGTGACGCTTGTTAATGGTCAGCTTGTTGTGCCTGCGGGAGTAACGTCGTTTGACATCAAGGTACCAACTAACGAAGACGGCATTGATGAGTTAAATGAGAACTTCACGCTCGAAGTGGGTGGTAAGCAAGGTATTGCGACGATCATTGATAACGATGAAGCACCGCAAGCACAGGACTCACATGTCATTGGCGATGAGGCACAAGCCCAAGGTTCATCGATTACGTTTAAGTGGGCCGATTTCAATGTTTCTGACGCAGATTCTAGTGAATTGTCGATTGTTATCACTAGTGCTCCAGGTGCGGGTGATATGTATCTGTACAACGAATCTACTGATGAATGGGTTCTGTTAAATACTGAAACGATTGGTACAGGAGTATCAGTAAGCCAAGAGCAGATTGAACAAGGTTTCTTGATATTCAACCCAGTAAGCTATGAATCTAGTACATCAATGTTTGATGAAGATAATGTAGTAACTGGTAATAATCAGCAAGATTATGCGGAGTTTAACTACCACAGTTCTGATGGCATCAACACCAGCTCTAGTACGACGATGTCGATTGATATTCGCCCTGATACGACACTTGCCAAGTTAGTTGTAGAAACACCAAATGTAGATTTAGATGAAGGTTTTAAGTTAGAGCAATGGGAGAACCTAGACTTTGATTACAACAATGGTAGCGGTGTCGCTCCGGACGTTGTTGAACAAGCAATCGAGTCTGCAGGTGTTGCCAACACTTCAGAAGTTACACAGACGCCAGACTTTGGCACTCAGAACTCTCCAGCTATCGAAAACATTTCGAGCAAACTTACTGGTTTGGTATTCCTAGTTGCTGGTGAGTCATACGTGTTTAGCGGTCATGCAGATGATTCATTTAGACTTGAAGTCGGTGGTGAAACCATGGCCTCTCAAACTTGGGGCGGAGGCGGTACCTATGAGTCTTCAGCCTTTGTACCATCGGCATCTGGTTGGTACACAATTACTGCATTCCACGACAACGAGGCTGGTCCAGGTAATGCCACTATCAGTGTCGCAGTTGGTGGTAATGAACCCGTAGACTTTAACACGGACAACTTCGATATTGTTCCGGATGTAAGTTCGCTTGAGGATAAAGTTAATATCGGGGCACAGGTTGAACATGAATCCTTAGAGGGTGGTTATTACCCAGCGTTCGATATTAATGAAGGGCTGGAAGATACCTTTATCAATGTCTCTAAGATAACTACGCAGCTTGTTGATACCGATGGTTCAGAGACGTTGAGACTCGTCGTGTCCGGTTTGCCTGAAGGTTCAATTGTTAAACTTGGAGATCAGGAGCTTGTTGTTAATGCTGATGGTGAAGTTGATATATCTGCTTGGTTAACATCAAATGGTACTGCCGAAACAGTGCTCGCTGATCTGATGATTCAGGTTGATGAGCCAGGCACTTATAACGTTAAGATTGAAGCGATTTCAGACGAGATTGTCGGAGATACCAGTGAGATTTCGAACGGGGCCTTCGACTTGATTGTTCATCCAGTGTCTGTTGGACCGGATGCTGAGAGTAAGGAAGCCTTTGGACAAGAAGATACTATTTTAGTGCTATCGATTGATGATTTTGGGATTGAGTCTGGCAACGATATAGTGATAACTCATCAACCACTCGATGGAGCGTTGGTGATTAACCTTGGTACTGTTCAAGAGCCAAATTGGCAGCCACTAAACTCGAGTCAGATTACATCGGCTCAATTAATTTCAGGCGTGATCGGCTTTAATCCAGATGCTAACGAATCTGGTTATGACGGCTTTAATGTTGATGGTGTAGGCAATAAATCGAATGACTACGCTGAAATTAAGTTCAAGGCTGTAAACGAGAATGGTACGTCAGAAGAGCATACGCTTACGGTAGATATTACGCCTGTGGCTGATGCCCCATTAGTAGCTGTTTCCATTGGGGATATTACCTTTTCCAACGGTATCGACGTATATCAAGAACTTGTTGGGTTCTCCCAGTTGACTACTACAGAGAAAAACACACTACTTACAGAACTTAAATTAGATGGTTTTGAGGAAGGCAGAGTACTTAACGCGGATATTCATGAGCACTTACATCAAGGCGGATCTAAGGACAAGCTTTATGTTGGTGACCAAAGTCAGGACTCGGACCACTATATAGGTGGTGCGGGCAACGATTGGTTCGTATCAGGCGCTGGAAATGACAAAATTGAAGGTGATGAAACTACCAGTGATATAGGTGTCGATGGGTATGACACTGTAATTTACTCAGGTCCAGTTTCTCAGTACATAATCACAGATCTAGGCGATCATGGTGGAGGTGTCGGCCACTGGCTAGTGCGAGATACGAAGGGGACCGATACACCTAATGATCAATATACTCCTTCTGATGAAAATGGAGACCACTTATATGAAATTGAACGATTGATTTTCTCTGATGCTATCGTTGAACTAAACAACATAGATGGAAGCTATCGTATTGTTCAACAACAGGAAATCCCTGTCGATATAACGGTTTCTTTGCAAGATACGGATGGCAGTGAAATCATTAAAGGTGATTCGGTTACGGTGAGTGGTATTCCGTCAGGGGCGAAACTGTATGTAGATGGAGTACTGCAAACGCCAGTCAATGGTACAAGTAATTACATACTTGCACTTGCTGTTGATGCAGCTGGAGTTGTGGGGACGGTAAGTGCTCAATTAGTATTCCCGGCGGATTATACTGGAAATCGTGATTTTGGTATTACAGTTGAAGCAGTTAGTGAAGAGCAATATGTTACGGGAGCGGACAAATTTGCAAGCTCTACGGCAACTGCAGAAATTGAGGTTCCTGAGCCCGTAACACCAACCACGATTAGTTCTTCTGGAGATGTCACCGACACGATTACCGTAGATGGAGCTGACCTTCAATGGCAGAAGCATCAATTCTCTGTTGGGAATACAGAAAATGAGAGAACATCAACGTTTGATAATACAAACACCGATTACCTTGTTGATGTTGGCAAAGGTGGTGATTACGTTCAACTAGGAGGTGGAAACGACACGGTTTACCTTGGGGGGAGTGAGTCATTAGCCAAGAACCCTAAAGACGGTGCGGCTGAGCGTGATGATTTTGTATCGGAAGGCGATAGTTATAGACCAAGTATGAATAAGAATGACAGCATCGATATTGCTTTCACTGGTGACGGTAACGATACAGTTTACGGACAAGCAGGTATCGACGCTATCGATGGTGGTACTGGTAATGACTACTTAGATGGTGGGAGTGGTGATGACGCACTTAAAGGTGGAGTTGGTCAAGATACGCTGATTGGTGGTCTCGGAAACGATATCCTTATTGGTGGTGATGACGCTGATATATTCAAGTGGGTTGATGGTGATTTAGATGGAAGTACCGATCGAATCTCCGATTTTAGCATCGCGGAAGGAGATAAGGTTGATTTGTCTGACTTATTTGCTGATGCGCCAACTCAACAACAAGTCACTGAGTTGTTAGACAACATCGAGGTTGAAGGAGGCGAAGTTAACTCCGCCATGGTTGTAGAAAAAGATGGGCAGCAAGTTAAAATTGAATTTGATGGCCTCTCCACTGCAGACTTGACGAATAGTTTGTCTGACATCCTAGTTATTAAAGACGATTGAGTTTGCTGATACTAATAAAAAACCGAGATTGAAGAATCTCGGTTTTTTATGAACTGTAACGCTGTTTCTTAGACTGGTAATTTGTATTTAAAGAACCTTACAAGCAAAACCTTTTAGGTAGAAGCCTTCTGGGTAAGCAGTGTCAGTTAGATGGTCAGCTGCTTGCTCGAAGCGTTCTACGAACTTAACAGTGCGGCCTGCGTCTAATGCTGCATCAGCGATGATTTTTTGGAACAAATCAGTACCCATTAAGCCAGAGCAAGAGTAGGTGAGTAGAGTGCCACCTGGTTTCAGGATTTGCATCGCAAGCATGTTAACGTCTTTGTAGCCGTTAGCGCCTGAAGTTAGGTTATTCTTGCTTGAAACAAACTTTGGTGGGTCCATGATCACTACGTCAAACTTAGTGCCTTGATCACGGTACTCACGAAGCAGTTTGAAAACGTCAGCGTTTAGGAATACAGCGCGCTTTTTCGAGATATCAAACTCATTAAGTTCAGCGTTGAACTTAGCGGTATCAAGAGCAAGTTGAGATACGTCAGCGTTGATAACACGCTTCGCGTCGCCTTTAAGTGCGTAAAGGCCAAAGCCACCTGTATATGAGAAACAGTTAAGGACATCTTTGCCTTTAACGTACTTCATCGATTCTTTGCGGCTATCACGTTGGTCCATGTAGAAGCCTGTTTTGTGGCCTTCCATAATGTTCACGCTGATTTTAACGCCATTTTCTTCAATCACGATAGATTTTGGTGGCTCTTCACCATGAAGAACGCCGACAACTTGTTCTAGGCCTTCTTTCTTACGAACTGCCACGTCTGAACGCTCGTAGATGTTGCAGTCAGGGAAGCACTCGATTAACGCTTCAACCAATACGCTTTTGTTAAACTCAGCGCCAGCACTTAGCAGTTGGCAAACAAGAAAGTCTTGGTATTTGTCGATTGTGATACCTGGTAAGCCATCAGACTCTGCGGCCGTTAGGCGGTAGCCCGTTAGACCATCACGTTCGATAATGTCTTCTCGTAAAGACTGTGCGTCTTGAATTCGTTTTACGAAGAACGCCTTGTTGATCTCTTCTTTTTCAAATGTCCAAACACGAGCTCGAATTTGAGATTCTGGTGAGTAAGCCGCTTTTGCAAGCCACTGACCATTTTGAGCATATACGTCTACAGTTTCACCTTGTTTTGGTTCGCCTTCGACCTTATCGATACCGCGTGAAAATACCCAAGGGTGTTTGCGGCGTAGTGATTTATCTCGGCCTTTAGCTAGATGAATTGAAGGAGTCATAATTTACTCTGTTTGTTGAATTTGAAGGAGGGGTATTGTCGGGGAAGTGCAGGTGAAAAGCAAATAAGAAAGGGCTGCAGAAGCAGCCCTAGTAATGATTAATCAACACATTGTGGTGGATATCAGTATTAAGCTTTAAGACCTGTCAGCAAACCTTCCATCGTATCGCTTTGTTTACGAAGTTGGTCAACATTGGAATTACTCTTACTGATCATCTCGCAGATACTGTCTGATTGATGGCGAATCTCTTCAACACTCTGTGCAATGTTGTCAGCGACTACGCCTTGTTCTTCAGCCGCGGTAGCAATTTGAGTGCTGCTATCTGAAATAGACTGGTTTTTTTCCGCTAATGAACCGATCTCGACGTTCACTTCTGACATCAGTGTTTGGCCTTCGTTAGCATTGTTCACCGTGACTTCCATCAGCTTGGTCAGTGATTGACTGTTACGTTGTAATGATTCAATCATGCTTTGGATTTCAACCGTTGCTTGCTGAGTACGACCGGCAAGGGCACGAACTTCATCGGCAACAACAGCAAATCCACGACCTTGCTCGCCAGCACGTGCGGCTTCGATAGCTGCGTTCAACGCTAACAGGTTAGTCTGTTCAGAAATACCGTTGATGGTTGTGACTACTTCATCGATCTGCGCCGCGTTGGCATCCAGTTCTTCTACTGCTTGTGAAGCGGACTGGATCTCTTGAGATAGGCTAGAGATAGACTCCAGTGTATTTGAAACCTTGACTTGACCGCTCTGAGCAACGCCGCGAGCGTCCATCGTTTGTGAGCTAGACGCATGAGCAAGGGTAGCGACTTCGCGAATGGTAGCCGCCATTTGTTCCGTTGCACTTGCTAAGCTATTCAGGTGTTCTTGTTGGTTACCTGAGATGTCTGAACTTTGTTGTGTTGACTGGTTCAAGTCCGAGCTGATCTGCTGCATGAGAGCGACAGACTCTTGGATTGATAGAACCATGTTTTGTTCACGCTCCGCAACTTTATCGATTGTAATCGCGATTTCACTGAACTCGTCACGAACTAAGAAGTAGTTCATGCGGCAAGTTAAGTCGCCATTCGCAAGCGTGTTCAGAGCTTTGTTCATAGAGAACATCGCGCCGCCAATAAAGGTCATGATGTAGTAAACACCTAGTGCGATAAGCGTTAGGGTTACAGCGATGATAGAAACCTGAGTCGTCGATAGAGCAGACCAAAGGTTTTGGTCATGGTTAGCAACTAGGCTGAACGCTCCATTCATCACTGAAACAGAACCAGCACCGTAGCCTAAAGAGATAGTTTCAGAGCTGCTGACAAGCTGAGCTACTTGATCTTTAGTGAGTTGACCCGCTTCGATAAGCCCTTTCATCAAGAGCATTTCTTCTTGATAAAGGTGAGCAAGTAAAGAGTCCGCGGCACTATCTAAAACGAGAGTTAATATAACCAGGGCGAGAAGAGGCAATAAGAAGAGTAGATAGAACTTTTCTTGGATTTTTAGGTGAATGAGATATTTGTCAATCCAACGAAATGGGATTTCTTTCATAATCGTTATACTCGAAGTAAGTCCACCAATAAGCGGTGAATGAATAGAAACTCGACTATATCATTCATATAATTTATGAGGCAACGTTATGGAAAGTTCACAATATATTTTTGTCGTGTCAGGCGTAGTTCAATGTGTTGGGTTCCGTTACCACACCAGTAGGCAGGCGCAAGCTATGGGTCTCTCAGGTTATGCAAAGAACTTAAATGATGGTCGAGTTGAAGTGTTAGTTGTCGGAGAGAGTCAGCAAATTGAGAAGTTACATGCTTGGCTCTATATTGGCCCTTCGAGCGCAACAGTAGACAACGTTGTGATGCATCAAGTTAAAGATAGTGAGCGCCAAGACGTACGCATAGGGGCGTTTAAAATACTGTAGTTGTAGCACTACAGTATTTTATATTGAACGTAACTTAATGACCTAAAGCGGGTTAGGTTTTACAAGCACTTTGCTGGTTTAGGTAAACCGGCGAGCTTGGTCGCTTGTTTTGCAGGGCCTTTTTTGAATAACTTGAAAAGGTACTTACTATTGCCTTTTTCTGGGCCGTGAGCTTTTTCCATTGCTTTAACGAGCATGCGAACCGCTGGTGAGGTGTTGAACTCTTCGTAAAAGCTCCTTACAAAATGTACGACTTCTAAGTGTGCATCTGTAAGTTCAATCGCCTCGTCTTGAGCAAGAATTTCAATCATGCCTTCTTCCCATTGCGTGTAATCCAATAGGTAGCCTTGAGCGTCGGTTTCGATTTGCTTGCCGTTATATTCAAACATGTTTAATCCAGAATCCAATTAACTATGCGGATAGGGTACATGACCAAGTTTGTCTTTCTCAACAGAAATTGTAGCTATCCAATGAAATATCGTACTTATAGATACAAAAAAGCCCAAGAGGTAGGCTCTTGGGCTAGATATTCTTCAATGATGGGAACGATTAGTCGTCGCTGCCCATGATGCCTAGGATGCTTAGTAGGCTGATGAAGATGTTGTAGATCGATACGTACAAGCTGATCGTTGCAGAGATGTAGTTTGTTTCACCGCCACGAATGATGTTTTGCGTTGTAAGCAAGATAACACCAGTCGAGAACAGGATGAACATACCGCTCATTGCCAATGATAGTAGAGGCATTTGTAGGAAGATGTTTGCAACCATACCTACAAGTAGTACTACGAAACCCGCTAATAGCATGCCATTAAGGAACGACAGGTCACGCTTAGTTGTTAGTGCGTAAGCTGATGCGCCCATAAACGCCAGTGCTGTACCGCCAAGTGCAGTTAGGATGACATCACCCATGCCTGCGCCAACGTACATGTTTAAGATTGGACCGATGGTGTAGCCTAAGAAACCTGTAAATAGGAATGTGAAGACTAGACCCATGCTGTTGTCACGGTTCTTTTCTGTTAGGAAAAGTAGGCCGTAGAAGCCAACGAGCATGATAATAAGACCCGGGCGAGGAAGGTTCATCGCCATGGATACGCCTGCTACAACAGCAGACCAAAGTAGTGTCATAGACAGTAATGCGTAGGTGTTACGCAACACTTTATTGGTTTGCAGAGCACTTTCTTGAGATGCTGTGCGTGAAAACATAGGGCTGTTCATAATCTTCCTCGTAAGGTGACTTCAATAGTTATTAGTACATTTATGGGGGTGAAAGTTCGAAAAATCAAGTCTCTCATTCCTCTTGTATGCGTAAAATAATAATCAAAATAGTCGGTTAAGTGTTTCTGAAGGTGTAACAAAGTATTTCTTAAAGTGCAGTTAAGGTTCGTTGTTCAATTTTAATCGCACTGAATCGCTGTTTATAATCTTGAAAAACTAATTATAACACTGAAAACAAAGAGGCGACCTAAGCCGCCTCTGTAGTTTATGCATCATAACACATTAGTGGTGTAAGATTTGGCTTAAGAAGTTCTGCGTTCTGTCTGATTGTGGGTTTTCAAAGAAATCGACAGGGTTGTTCTCTTCTATGATTTCACCGGCATCCATGAAGATAACGCGATCCGCGACCTCTTTAGCAAAGCCCATCTCGTGCGTTACACAAAGCATCGTCATGCCTTCTTCTGCAAGCTCAACCATTACGTCTAACACCTCACGAACCATTTCTGGATCGAGCGCCGACGTTGGCTCATCAAACAGCATCACTTGAGGGTTCATACACAAAGAGCGAGCGATAGCTACACGCTGCTGTTGACCACCTGAAAGCTGACCTGGGAACTTGTCCGCTTGCTCAGGGATTTTTACGCGCTCTAGGTACTTCATTGCAATCGCTTCGGCTTCTTCTTTTGGCATCTTTTTGACCCAGATTGGAGCCAGAGTACAGTTCTCTAATACCGTCAGATGTGGAAATAGATTGAAGTGTTGGAAACACATGCCGACATCTCTACGCACGGCTTCGATGTTCTTTAGGTCTTCCGTTAATTCATTACCTGAAACGAAGATATGACCTTTTTGGTGCTCTTCTAATCGGTTGATGCAGCGGATCATCGTTGATTTACCAGAGCCTGAAGGGCCACAGATAACGATTTTCTCGCCTTTTTTAACTTCTAAATTGATGTTCTTAAGTACGTGGAATTCACCGTACCACTTGTTCATGTCTTTCAACTCGATCATAAGACCTTGAGAGTTGTTTTCTGTCTGCTGCGTCATAATACGTCCTTGATCTTGTTAATTATCGTTTGTGACCGGTGTGAAGTCTGTTTTCTAGCCATATCGAATATCTCGACATGCCAAAACAAAACACCCAGAACACTAACGCGACAAATACATAACTTTCTGTTGAATACCCAAGCCATTCAGGGTCGGTATTCGCGGCTTGGCCAATTCCTAGTACATCAAACATACCAATAATCAAAACAAGACTGGTATCTTTAAACAAACCAATGAAGGTGTTCACAATTGAAGGAATCGTGATTTTAAGAGCTTGAGGTAGAATGATAAGCCCAGTCTTTTTCCAGTAGCTTAACCCCAGAGCATCAGCTGCTTCGTATTGGCCTTTTGGTATTGCTTGTAGACCACCTCGAATTACTTCGGCCATGTAGGCTGCACTGAATAGAACTACCCCTACAAGTGCTCGAATGAGCTTATCGGTTTCTGTCCCTTCTGATAAAAAGAGTGGCAGCATTACTGAAGCCATGAATAGAACTGTAATGAGCGGTACGCCACGCCAAATTTCGATGTATACGGTACACATACTGCGAATGATCGGCATCTCTGAGCGGCGCCCAAGAGCAAGTGCAACACCAATAGGGAGTGACACTACAATACCAACAAGTGCGATGACCAGTGTAACCAGTAGGCCGCCCCATTTATGGGTATCAACAACTTCTAACCCAAAGACGCCACCGTATAGCAAGCCAGCAATGATAAATGGGAAGATGTTGACGAAGAACAACCAAATCCACGTACGTTTAGGTGTTTTTTCATAAGCCAGTAAGGCTACAAAAATGGCCAACGTTGCATAGAAGAGGCGAGGTCGCCACAGTTCAGCTTCTGGGTAGAAGCCATACATGAATTGGTCCCAACGAACGCTGATAAAAACCCAACAAGCGCCTTCGCTAGTACAGGCATCACGTGTGGTTCCTATCCAGTCGGCACTGATGAATGCCCAATCCGCTATTGCCCATAATAGGGTGAAAGCAAAGTAAGCAAGAATCACAGTGACGACGCTGTTAACAGGTCCATTAAATAGATTTTTTCTTAACCAACCGACTGGCCCAACGGTATTCGCTGGAGGCGGAAGATCAGGTTGAAATTGATGTGTACTCATCTTATCTCTCCACCAATGCTACTTTGCGGTTGTATATGTTCATTAGAGCGGACGTTAATAGGCTCAAGGTTAGGTAGACGCCCATTGTCATCGCGATTACTTCGATAGCTTGTCCAGTTTGGTTAAGTGTTGTTCCTGCAAATACAGAGACAAGATCAGGATAACCAATGGCCATCGCAAGTGATGAGTTTTTGGTCAGGTTTAGATACTGACTGGTTAGTGGTGGGATAATGATTCTTAATGCTTGTGGAATAATGACAAGCTTTAGAGTTCTAGAACGTGGGATGCCTAGAGACATCGCAGCCTCAGTTTGCCCATGGTTTACCGCGTTAATACCTGAACGAACAATCTCAGCAATGAACGCTGCTGTATAGATACTTAAAGCGAGCATCAATGCAGCAAGCTCAGGGATTATCGTAACACCACCCTTGAAGTTAAACCCTTTCAACACAGGGTAATCTGCAGAGATAGGCATGCCCATAACAAAGTAAGTTATCAACGGTAAGCCTAAAATCAACGCAGCGGCAATTCGCAACATCGGTGTTTGTTGGCCGGTCAGTTTCTGTCTGTTCTTAGCCCAGATGTTGATAATAAACGTAGCGATAATACCGACAATCAATGATGCGATGACAATGCTACTGCCTTGCTCAAAGACTGGAGCAGGGAAGTACAACCCGCGTACGTTCAAGAAAATTGCTTCACCTAGACTCATACTTTGACGAGCAGAAGGCAAGGCTTGTAGAACGGCGAAATACCAGAAAAAGATTTGTAATAGCAGAGGGATATTTCGGAATATCTCTATGTAGACAGCTGCAAATCGGCTAACTAGCCAGTTTGAAGAGAGCCTAGCGATACCCATACTAAAGCCCAGCACTGTCGCTAGCATGATGCCGAGTACTGAAACCAAAGCGGTATTGAGAAGACCGATAAAGAATGTACGACCGTATGAGTAGGTCTCGTCGTATTCAATCAGTGTTAAGCCGATACCAAAACCAGCTTCTTGGGAGAGAAAATCAAAACCAGTGGTGATACCACGGGAATCTAAGTTTGTGAGTGCATTATTTACAATCGTGTAAAAGAAAGCACAAAGCGCCCCGACGGCGATAATTTGGAAAATGATGGAGCGAAAAGTGGGGTTGTAAAATAAGTTGGCACTTTTGGGCTGTGGCTTTGCCTGAGCTGGAGAAATAGTTTCATTAGGTTTCATACTACTATAACCTCAAATCCATTTAATAAATAGGGCGGAAAACTCCGCCCTAATTGATGCTTGAAAATTTATTAACGGATTGGTGGAGCGTACATAAAGCCGCCCGCATTCCATAATGCATTTACACCACGAGAGATTTGAAGTGGAGAACCTGTACCAACAGTACGCTCAAAACTCTCACCGTAGTTACCAACTTGCTTAATTACTTGGTAACCCCAGTCGTCGCGAATGCCAAGGCCTTTACCTTTAGGACCGTCTACACCAAGAATACGTTTGATGTTTGGATCTTTTGACTTAAGCATTTCGTCTGCATTTTTAGAAGAGATGCCGTATTCTTCCGCGTTAATCATTGCTGAAAGTGTCCACTTAGCAACGTTAAACCATTGATCATCATCTTGACGAACAACAGGGCCTAGAGGCTCTTTAGAGATGATTTCAGGAAGTACTTCTGCAGATTTAGGATCAGCTAGGTTTAGGCGAAGTGCGTATAGACCAGATTGGTCAGTTGTTAGTACGTCACAACGACCTGCGTCGAAACCTTTCGATGTTTGTGCTGCCGTATCGAATACCACTGGCTTGTAAGACATGCCACTGTTACGGAAGTAGTCGGCTAGGTTAAGTTCAGTTGTTGTACCTGATTGAACACATACAGAAGCGCCATCAAGCTCTTGAGCACTTGTTAGGCCAAGTTCTTTCTTAACCATGAAGCCTTGACCATCGTAGTAGTTAACGCCTACGAAGTTCAGACCTAGAGCAGTGTCACGATGTAATGTCCATGTTGTGTTACGAGATAGTACGTCGATTTCGCCAGATTGAAGCGCAGTAAAACGCTCTTTTGCTGTTAGAGGTACATACTTAACTTTAGTCTTGTCACCGAGTACAGCCGCTGCAAGAGCTTGACAATACTCAACATCAATTCCTTCCCATTCACCTTTTGAGTTAGGGTTAGAGAACCCTGGAAGACCGGTACTTACACCACAAGTTAGAAAACCTTGAGATGTGACTTTGTCCAGAGTGCTTTCTGCCGCTGATGCCGATGTTGCCATCATCGCAGTTGATGCAGCTACTACTGAAGCAAGAAGTGTTAGTTTATTTGTCATTTGTATCCTTCCTTGTTAACCAGGTGACACCTGATACTCGTGCTCGTTTGAGTTTCTCTTATGTGTTGCGTTTTCTATGACCTTGTTATTCAAATTAAACGAGTTGCATTTTGCAAATGAAACTGTGTGCGATTTAAACAACTGTTTATAAGGTTAGGAAAGGATCCGTAGTTTCACAAATGTATAATTTAAAAAGAATTTTGAATGAAATCACAAATCCGAACACAATTAGAATGACTAAATGTTAAGTGAATGTAAATAGTGCAACGGTTCACACTGTTGGTGCAACGAGATTTAGATTTTTATATTGATAATCGACTAGATAAATATTCTGAATCAACATCACAATGATGAAATATTAAACTTAAGAAATGTTGAAATTTGGTCAATAAATATTTTTATTACACTTCGATAGTTATGAATATGCTCCAAATTTGGTAGCATGGCTGAATAGTTATTGAAGTAGTCTCAAGGAAGAACATGCGTTATTTCCCAATGTTTTTGGATGTAGAAAATAAGCCAATCTTAGTGGTTGGTGGGGGTGAGGTTGCTTGCCGTAAAGTCGATAGCTTACTACGAGCGGGAGCGGATGTGACTTTGGTGTCTCCCAAGGTAGCGCCTTACTTAAAGCAGCTTGTGGACGAGAACAAGCTTCACTGGGTTCAAAACTTTTACTCGTCACAGATCATATCGAAAAATTACTTGCAGGTTTGGGCCACAACAGACAACCCAAGCTTGAATCACCAAGTGTATAATGATGCGAAAAAACTGGGCATTTTAGTCAATGTGGTTGACGATCTTCCTTACTGCGACTTCATCACACCTTCGATGATAAATCGCGGCAGAATCCAAATTGCCATCTCTAGTGGCGGGGCATCACCTGTTTTAGTAAGAAATATCAGAGAAAAACTCGAAACGGTATTGCCACAAAACATAGGTTTGATAGCAGACTTCGGTGCATCAAAACGCAATTCAATCAAAGAGTCATTCCCAACCGTCGACGAGCGTCGTAAATTTTGGGAGCGTTTCTTGTCATCCAGCTTTATCGAGCAGGTGAATGACAGAGAGCAGTTAGAGTCTTACTACCAGCAAGCGCTAACCGAAGGCATTGATAGCGAAGGGCAGGTCACTTGGATTGAATTCGAGCAAGATGTCGAGCTGCTGTCTATGAAGGCTTTACGTTTGATGCAGGAGGCAGAGCTCGTACTTTCACCGAGCGATTGTCCATTTGAATTTATCGACCTGTGCCGCCGAGATGCAGAAAGAGAGAGCTACGCCAACAGCGGAGAGCTATCAACAAAGCTTGAGCAAGCAAGAGCAGAGAAATTACGAGTGTGTGTGTTTATTCCACCAGCAAGCGTAGAGTTTAATCTGTTGGTCGGCAAAGACCTAAAATTGTCAGCAGCCCAAGTACTCAGTTGAGGTAATTGCTTCTAGTTGAAATGAGAGCTTTCTGGTTGTTTGAAATCGGCTAGAGGCTCGGAATAAAACTAAAGCTGGACCAGATAAATAAAAAGCCACTTCAAAAGAAGTAATGCCGATCGTTTAAGAAGACTTGAACGATCCTGCAGTTAGCAGATAATCCCC